>JAAAPH010000204.1 GCA_009908415.1 Bacteroidota bacterium | reverse complement strand
CGGAGTCCGGACCTCGGAGCTCGACCGGACGGATATGTGCCGCCTGGACCTCCGGTCGCCCCTTACCATTGAGAATCCGCAGGCCCGTGAAGGCGCTGGACACCATCGCTCGCTTCGTACGCGCTCTGAACGCTGGAGTACGCTCCGGTAGGTCGGCCTTCGGCGCCATAACGGCTTCGAGATCGCCGACCAGGACGACGCGAGCTAACGGCGGACTCGCCCGAGAGGGTTCGGGTCGCGATGGCGCGTCGACACAAAGGACCGGCACCGGTATCTGCGGGGAGGTTGCCGGCGTCACCTGACGACGAGCTGGCCGTCGGCTGATCGGTGCATCGTCTCGTTGCCGGCACCCGGCTGCATCGCCTTCACGACGCGTCGTTTCCGGGCGACGCCTTCAATCCCTGACGCGGCGGTCGACAGCGGTTCTCACCACTGTTCGACGCCGCCGGACGCTGCGTGCCCTCGCTCTATGCGGCGACGACCTTCGACGCGGCGGTCTACGAGACGATCGCGCACGGGGCCGATCTCCGCGACCCGTTTCGCCATGTCCGCCGCGAGGCTCTCGACGACCGGTGCCACAGCGAGGTCGTCTGCGCCGGCGAGCTGTTGCTGGCGCCACTCTTTCGCCCCGAGGTCGAAGCGCTCGGCCATGCCCACGAGGCGCTGTTCGCGCCACGGGTGAGCGCCTATGCCGACTGCCTCGCGCTCGCCGCGCGGCTCCATGCCGAATTGCCACGCGCGCAGGGATCGATCTGGTCGTCCGTGCGCGACGACGGAAGGGTTCTGCGTACTGCTCTTCGGCTATCGCGTCGCGGCCGGTCGGATCCGGCTCGAAGAGATGCGACAAGCGACGGGTGCACCCGAGCTGGTTGAGGACGTGCGGCACGCCCTCGAGCCAAGCCGAACGCCACTGCTTCGCTGAACGCTCGCCACCGCCGGAACGACCGGCGGGCGGGCCTTGCGGACGACGATGTCCGTGCTCTCACCGCGCGCGCCGGCCGACACGTCTCCACCTCGCGGCCCGAGCAAGCGGGCCCGAGGCCGCGCACCAGCGCGACCTCCTCATTCTTCGTCGATCACGTTCCCGCCATCCACGGCCACGACTCGCAGTCCACCGTAGTGTCGGAGGGTTCGGAGCAACCTCGCCGACTTGGGGGCACGCTTTTAGGAGTCTTAAAGCATTTTTCCATATCTCAAGAAACACTCTAGGTCAGGGACCGCGCCTGTTCCGCATCCGCATTAGGTTTCGACGTGATGGCCGATCCGCTACGAGACGAACACGGTGACTGGTTGCACGACATCGCCGTCCCGCTTCCGGACCCGGACATCAACGAACGGTTGGAGCCCAAGCTCAAGCTCTTCGATCGTGAGATCGAGGCGTGGCGGACGACGCGCACGATGCGCGCGGCGGCGGAGGCGTTCGGCCGATTGCAGTACTGGTCGGAAGCGTTGGCGTCGATGCAGGTCGACGCCGTCAACGACAACGGCACGACCCTGGTCGATACCATGCTGGAGGGGTGCGCACGCGCCCGCTACGGCGACCGCAAACAGTCGCTGGTCAACGCGGCACGGATGTCGCAGGCGGCGCGGTTGGTGCGGGGAATGACGGATCCCGGCTCCGGTGAGCGGGCGGTGGACGGCGATCTGCTCTGCGACCTCCACTTCCACGTGATGGGGCGCAACCCCGACGGGCCGGGGCGTCCCGGTCGCTGGCGCAGCTGCGAGATGGACATCGTCGACCATCGCGACGGCCAGGTCTGGAACACCGGGGTCAGATCCACCGCGATACCGGAAACCATGGAGCAGTTCGCCGAAGCCTTCGACCAAGAGCGCTGGGCGGAATACCACCCGCTCGTGCGTGCGAGTTGGGCGCATCTGGCGTTCGAGCGCATCCACCCGTTCACCGACGGCAACGGTCGGGTGGGACGGTTGATGGTCGACGGCATCCATCGCGAATACCGATTGCCGATGGTTCCGCTCAACAGCGTGCTCGAGGACCGCCGGCCGGATTACCACGACCACATGTCCGACGCGATCCACACGATGACACCCGCCCACTACGCCGAGTTCCACATCGAGGCGTCGGTCCAGGCGGCGCGCCACATGCGCACGCACGCGCGGGAGATGGAGGGAGCCATCGAAAAGGTCGAACAGGCGACGGCCAGCGTCGAGGACATCGGCGGGCCGCGCACCCGGCGCCTGATCGCGACCGACCTGGTCTCGCTGCCGGTGCTGACGGAAAAGGACCTGGTCGTGCGGCACCGCCGCGAGATCGGGCCCGAGCAAGCGAAGGAGATCTTCGGCAAATTGCAGGACGCCGGCCTGGGCGAGCATCGCCAATTCGACCGCCCGCTCAACCACCAGGGGCGCGCGGGTCCGATGTTCGTGGTCACCTGCGGGCTGCAGGCGGTGCGCCCCAAGCCGGACAAGCTCTGGCAGATCGAGCAGAACCCTCCGGACATCGAGCGCCTGAAGCGCGAAGACGAGGCCGCGCGGACGCCCGAGGATCCGTCCAACCCCAACAGGATGCCGAAATCTCTCAGAAAGTGGCACGAAGCCGAAAGGGCCCGCCAGTACAAAAAGAATCCGGAAGCGTTCAACTTTGTCGGGTCGCGCGCCGGCAATAAACCGCCGGAAGATCCGGAGCGTTGAGCGTGGTGAGTGCCGGGAATCCAGTCTTTGAAAACAAAATCAGCGTACCATTGCACTTACATCCAATAGGAAATAGGAGTTATCTTGATATGCGCGCAGACATTTTTCAACTATTGAGTGTTATCATAAGTATCAACGGCAGCATCCGCAGCTAGCCGATATTCTCGCGCGGGTAAGGACACTACGTGCCGGGCTGTCATGCCGAGAAGCGCCGCCATGGATGACGAGAACATCGTCCCGTTTCCGGGGACCGGAGCAACTGCCGACGATGCGCTGACGGCGCTCACTGCCTTCGCTGACGATCTCGATCGTGCTCTTGATGGACCTTTCGAAGACGACGGCGACGCTCGGGCTCTGTGGGTGGCGCTGCTCGATGCCACCCGCAAGCTCTGCCAACGTCGGGATCTCGACCGCGCTGCCGGCGCCTTCGCCATGCTGGAGACGATGCTCGCCGAGCTCGACCGTGGGCATGCGCCGACGGCGCTGCAGCCGAGGAAGATCTCCGCAACGCTATCGGTCTCGGCCCGTTAGGCTCGAAACCCAACGCTTTCGCTCATTCAACCGCCGGCGCGATAGCCCGCTCTCTTTTCCGTCGCGCCGATTCGCCGCTTCTTGGCTTCGAAGACCTTCGCGTAGCGCTCGGTACAGGCGGCGCCATGCAGAAGGCGAAGACGGCCTGCGGAGGCGCACTCCAAGTGCTCACGAACATTTCCCAGCCTGAGGTTCCGGGGAATCGCGGTACAAGCTTGGATATGACGCTACGGCGGGGCCGGAGCTTGGACGATGCGGCGCCGCGCCCACATCTCCACCGCTGCCGCAACCGCCGGGGTCATTTTCGAAGTTGGATGGGGGTTGTGGTGGAGTGGGCCCCTGGCGCCGGACGATCGAGCTGGATGGAATTGACCGGGTAGCCGGGCTTTCGAAGGATGGAAGCCATGGCGAGACACCGCACCCACAGCGTCGCGTTCAAGCGTCAGGTCGCGCAGGAGTTCCGTA
>JAAAPH010000417.1 GCA_009908415.1 Bacteroidota bacterium | reverse complement strand
CTCAATCTTGTTGCGCAGCCGGTTGATGTGCGTGTTGACCGTGTGGCTGTAGCCGCTGTACTGGTAGCCCCACACCTCCTCGAGCAGCTCCTGCCGGTTGAACGCCTTTCCGGGATGCCGCGCAAAGAGCAGCAGCAAATCGAACTCCTTATTGGTGAGATCCAGCGTGTCACCGCCCAGCGTGACCTTTCGCTTCTCCGGATCGATGGCCAGATGGCCCACCTGAACGCGCTGTGCAGGCTGCTGCGCGGCCTCTTGGTCGTACTCGATGCGCCGGAAGATGGCTTTCACGCGCGCCAGCACCTCGCGGATGCTGAAGGGCTTCGTGATGTAGTCGTCCGCGCCCAGTTCCAGGCCTAGCACCTTGTCCACCTCCTCCGACTTGGCCGTGAGCATGAGGATCGGCAGCGAACGCTTCTCCGCCCGGATTTCTCGGCAGATGTCAAACCCGTCCATGCCCGGAAGCATGATGTCGAGGATGACAAGCGCGTAGTCCTCGCTGAGCGCGCGCGCCAACCCCTCGTCGCCTTCGCTAACGGCTAACGATGTCGACCTCGTACCCTTCGTCCGAGAGGTGGAGGTCCAGCAGGTTGGCAATGTCGGGATCGTCCTCGACGAGGAGAATAGAAGTCATGATTGCCATGATGGCCGTGGCTGTTCGGAGAGTGATACTACGAAGAACACCCGAGAGGGTTGTTGATTGTGTTGGTCCCCCTTGCTTTTGTTACGCACGGGCTGAAACTGAAGGCCCGCCCATGCATACACCGGATGTTCCGGCAGACTCGCTCTCCGCCGCCGCAGCGCCCCCTGCGCGGCGCGCTACCCCCATTGGATTGTTTGTGAAACCCTGTTCTCATGCCTACCGCCTCGGCCGTTGAAGACTGGAGTCCGTCCTCGTGGACCCAGAAAGAAGTCCGCCAACTCCCCGAATACCCCGACGAGGAGGCGCTCGACGAGACGCTCGACCACCTCGCCACCCTGCCTCCGCTAGTCACCTCCTGGGAGGTGAAGCGCCTCAAGAAGCAGCTGGCCCTGGCCGCCCACGGGGAACGCTTTCTGCTCCAGGGGGGCGACTGCGCCGAGGCGTTCAAGGATTGCACGGCGGACGTCATCACGAGCCGGCTGAAAATCATGCTGCAGATGACCCTGGTGCTCACCTACGGGCTCAACACCCGCGTGGTGCGCGTCGGCCGGTTTGCGGGCCAGTACGCCAAGCCGCGCTCCTCGCCGACCGAGACGCGCCACGGGCAGACGCTTCACAGCTACCGCGGCGACATCATCAATGGCCCCGCCTTTGAGCCCGAGACGCGCCGCCCCGACCCACAACGGCTCATCCAAGCCTACCACACGTCATCGGCCACGCTCAACCTGGTCCGGGCCCTGTCCGAGGGCGGATTCGCCGACCTCCATCACCCCGAGTACTGGGATCTCGACTTCATGCAGGAGTCGCCGCTTGCCGAGGAATATCACGCCATCGTAGACGCCATCGAGGACTCGCTCTCCTTCATGGAGGCCGTGACCGACCGGCCGGCGGACAATCTGCAGCGCGCGCCGTTTTACACCAGCCATGAGGCGTTGCACCTCCCCTACGAGGAGGCCATGACGCGTACGGTGCCGCACCAACCTGGCGTCTTCAACTTGGGCACGCATCTGCCGTGGATCGGAAAACGCACCGGGCATCCCGACGAAGCGCATGTCGAGTACATGCGGGGGATCGTCAACCCGCTCGGGCTGAAGGTCGGCCCCACGATGACGTCCACGCGCCTGAAGCGGCTCGTCCGCATTCTCGACCCAGAGGACGAGCCCGGTCGCCTCACACTCATTACCCGCCTCGGCGCGGACGAAGTGGAAAGTCGTCTGCCCATGCTCATTGATGCCGTGCGCTCCATCGGTCACTCCGTGCTCTGGTGCTGCGACCCCATGCATGGCAACACCGAAAAGACCGACTCCGGCTTCAAGACGCGGCGCTTCGATAACATCATGGCCGAGCTCAACCAGACCCTGGAGATTCACGCGCGAGACGGCTCGCACCTGGGGGGCGTCCACTTCGAACTCACGGGCGAGAACGTGACCGAATGCATTGGCGGCGCCCGCGGGCTCAACGAGACCGACCTGGAGCGGGCCTATAAATCGCACGTGGACCCGCGGCTCAACTACGAGCAATCGCTGGAGGTCGCCTTCAGTATCGTCCGGAAGTACCGCCAGATGAACGGCACGGTGCGCCGGTAAACCCACCGGAGCCGGCTTGCTTTCTATGGGTCGTTGTTGCTACCATGAACGCATTAGGGTGCCAGGGACTTCTGCGTTATAGCTAGCTCTCTTCCATGAATCTCCCGGCCACCATACGGGGCGTCCTTGCGGTTGTCATCGCCCTTGGAGGCCTGGTCGTGCCTCTCGAGAGTGCCGCCCAGGACACGACCGCCCCGGCGGCGGACGTGCAGGCGCTTCAGCAAGAGAACGACAGCCTGCGTGCAGCGCTCGACGAGGCCGGTGCGTCAAGCCTGGAGGTCACCGGCGAGGCCGTGCAATCGATCGGCCTGCGCGCCGTGGGGGCTCTGCTGGTGCTCATGCTCACCTACTTTCTGGTGCGCGGCGTCGGGTACGTCCTCGATTCGCTGGCCGAACGGAGCGCGCGGCGGCGGCTGTTCTTCAAGCGGCTCTTGCCCATTTTGCGCATCGTCATCTGGGCGCTGGCCATCTACCTCATCCTGCGCGGCATCTTCAAGCTGAGCGCAACCAGCCTGGTGGCTGCGGCCACGGCCGTCGGGCTCGCCGTCGGATTCGCCGCCCAAGACATCCTGAAGAACATCTTCGGCGGCCTGGTGATCGTCTTCGACCAGCCCTTCCAGGTGGGCGACAAGATTTCGGTGGGCGGGACGTACGGCGAGGTCATGTCCATTGGCCTCCGGTCGACGCGCATTACGACGCCGGATGACAACCTCGTGACCGTGCCCAATGCCCAGGTGGTAGATGGCCAGGTTTCAAATGCCAACGCCGGCGCGCTGGACTGCCAGGTCGTGACGGACTTGTACCTGCCCGGATGGGTCGATGAGATCCGCGCGAAGCAGATCGCCCGGGAAGCCGCCGCCAGCTCGGAGTACGTCTACCTCGAGAAACCCATTGTGGTCATCGTCAAGGATGAATTCAAGGAGACGTTCGTCACCCACCTTAAGGTGAAAGCCTACGTGCTCGACACGCGGTACGAGTTTCTGCTCGCCAGCGACATCACCGAACGGGCACGGCGCGCCTTCCGCGAAGAGGGGCTGCTCCGCCCGCTGCACGGGGCCCGGGCGTACGTCGACCTGACCGGCCTGACGCCCCCGGATGGGAACGGCCGTGCCACGGCTTCGGACGATCCCAGTGCCGCCTCCTCGACGTCAGCCGACCCGTCCTCATGAGCGAACCGGCTCCGACCATATCGCCCCCAAGCGTCTCCCGCGACGAGGCGGCGGATCTGTCCGCCGAGGAGACCTCGCCCAACCCGCCCTCGGAATGGCAAGCGGCCGAACAACAGCTCGGCGCCACGCTCCAGACGCTCCGCGACCAGGTGGAGGAGCGCCTCCGTGTGCTGATTGAAAGCATCGAAACCGACCTGTTCGACCCGCTCCAGGCAACGGCGCACGAGGCCGCGGCCATCCACGCGGCCCTCGTCAAAACCTCTCACTTCACGAGCCCCATCGACGAGATCCCTGCGGACCTTCGCTGGAAGCGGGTCCGCGACTACCGCCGCGACACGTTGGCTCGCGTCATCGATCCGCTTCGCCAGACGCTGATTGATATCGATATCGGCACGACGCTGAACGAGCGGTGGCACGCCTTCTGGGACGACCTGGCTACGCTCCCCTCCGACCTCCCGGTCACCCTCACCCGGACTGAGCCCGACGACCTGTACAGGCCGACGTCGGAGGATTCGCTGCTCGTGGTGCTCCGCAAGCGCTGGGTGCGCACCCAGCGCAGCCTTCGATTCCATTCCACGGCAGCGGATGGCATCCATCATGCCCAGGAGATCCCGCTCCGCCTCCTGGCCGCGTACCACCTGCGCATGCGGCTGCCGCGACTGCTTGCGCCCCACGAGGCGGCTTTCTACCAACGGTTCGCTCAAGCCGTAGCGTCGTTCGAGCGCGCCGTGACGACGTGGACCCATCGCCTGCTCGACGCCGAACGCCACCTTCACCGTCCCGCCGATCACCTTCCTGACGCCATCGAACCGGAAGGGCGCGCGCGGCCCGACGAGGAGACGGCCTCCGCGTCGCCTTCCGCCGACACGCTCTCCCCCACCGAGGTCTGGGACAACGTAGGCCAGGAGGCCGATGCGCTCAACGAGCATCTTCAGGCCCTGGCGTCCCTCAGTTTCGAGGAGTACCCCACCGGGGCCTACGACGCGATGCAGCAGGGCTGGGAGCCCCTGCGCTCCGACATCGACCGCTCCGACTCGTTCCTGCTGGACGAGGCCGACCGCGCGATTTCGCCGTCGGCCCCGCACGATCAGCGGGACGACGCCACAGCCGCCCAATGGCCCGACTGGTACCGCCAGGCGACCAACCGACTCGCGTTTTGCCGCACCTTGGCCGATTTGCGCGACGCCTCCTACACGCACAACGAAACGCTGCTGCAAGCGCTCATCACATCCAGCGTGCAGCCGCTTGTGAGCCTTCATGATGAGGCGACGGAGCGCCTCCGCGCCCTCCATGATGAGCTCGTTGAGCTGTTTTCGAGCGCCCCTGGGCCCGAAGCGCTCGACGAAAAGCTCCAGTCCGCCCGGGAACGGGCCCTGCAGGCCGTTGACGATGACCTGATCGTGCCCCTCCACGAAGCGCGCCTGCTGGGGGCCATCGACGAACAGATCGAGGAGCGGCCGATGCCCATTGATTCGTTCTTCGAGAACCGGGCGTCCACCTTCCGGCTGCACGCGCTGTCGCCGCCCGAGACCGAGGTCATCGCGCCGGACCCGGACACGCGTGAGGTCGACCTCCGCGCCATTGCGCAGGAACACTACGACGCGTTCTTTGCCGACGCGTTGCGCGAGCGTGTGCAGCCACTCCACCAGCGCATCGAGACGATCCTGGCCAAGACGAAGGAAGTGCCAAGCATCCTTCGGTTCAACCTGGAGGCGGCGCGTGAGGAGCTGGAGGCGCCCACCGACCCGGAGGCCGAGCCCGCGTCCGCCGCGCGCGAGTTGGCCCTCAGCGGCCTGGCACGCTCGGCAGACACCCTCGAAACCCAAAGCGATCAGGCGCGTGCGGCACTTCCCCCCCTCGCCACGGCCACGGCTACCATCTTCACGCAGGCTTGGGTGGCCCTCCACGACCGAGCACGGGTGGAGACGCGCATCCGTGAACAACTGCTTGAGCTGCGCACCCTCGTCAACCGCGAGACGCAGGAGGCGACCGAGCGCGCCGAACGCCGCTTTCGGGCGGCGCGCATCCGGCTGAAGCGCGCATTTCGACTGGGACAGGGGCGTGCCGAAGAGCTCGTCCAGATGGGCCGCACCGCCGTGGGGGCCGGAGCGTTCGACGAAGACGCGTTTTTGGAAACCCTCGAAACGCTTGCGAGCCTCGATCACGTCCTTGCCGACCTGCCGCTCGTGTACCGGCGGCTCTTTTCGCTCCGGCCCGTTACGGACCCGTCACTGCTCGTCGGCCGGCAGGGGAGCCTCTCCCGGGTCCAGCGCCACATCGATCAGTGGAACCGCGGCCTGTCGAATGTGCTCGTCATCACGGGGCACCACGGCAGCGGCCTCACAAGCTTCCTGAACGTGATCCAGCGGACCAGCCTAGCCAACAACAGCACGGTCCGCTGGCTATCGCTCGATGGCCGCCTGCGGAGCGAGTCCGCCTTCGCCGAGCACATCGTGCGCACGCTCAGGCTGCCGCTCTCTCCCCAAGACGGCAACACCCTTTCCCTGAATCAGGTACGCGATCACTTGCTCGCCCAGCCACGTCCGGACGCGCCGCGGGTCTGCATCGTCGAGCACCTGGAGCACCTGTTCCTGCGGTCGGTCCACGGCACCGACCTCGCGAGCCGAGTGCTCACGTTCATGTCCCGCACCGACTCGCGCATCCTCTGGCTCGCCACCCTCTCTGACCACGGCTGGCAGTTGCTGGACCGCGCCGAGTCTGCCGCTTCTGGCCTAGTGCTTCGCCACCGCCTCACGCCCCTCAACCGCACCGAGCTGGAGAAACTGATCCTGCTCCGCCACCAGCGCAGCGGCCTGCAGCTCCAGTTCAACCCGCCGGACGACCCCGGGCCGCTCCTCCAGCAACGCCTCCGTAAGGCGGGATCCGAGACGGCCATGCAAGACATCCTGCGCGAAGACTACTTCGACCGGCTGCATGCCCAGTGCGGCTCCAATATCATGCTGGCCCTGTTCTATTGGATCCGGTCGGTCGACCTCGACGAGGACAACCTCGTGATGCACGTCCGGCCTGTAAAATCGCTCGACTTCAGCTTCCTGGAGCAGTTTTCGATGCGGCAGGCCTTTACGCTCAAGTCACTACTCGACCACGCGACGCTCACCATCGAGGAATATAGCGAGACGGCGCATCTGCCCCTCGACACGAGCTTGGAGCTCTTCGAATCGCTGGGCAACGCGCTGCTCATCCAACCAGCCGACGCCGACCATCTCGACGCTGAGTCTCCCTTTGCGACCATCGAGCCCACGCGGCGCTACCGCTTGCGCCCGCTCATCATCCACCCGGTCATGCAGCACCTCCGCGAGAAGAACATCCTGCACTGACGGCGGGGGCGGTTGAAGGCACGTTGAAGGTGGGAGGGTTGGGCACCTAGCACGCCCCCACCCATCCCCCACACGCTCACAGCGTGGTGTCAAACGTGTCGTCGGCCTGGATGGAGCGCGCGAAGGCCGTGAGCCATTCGATGCACTGCTCGACGTCGCCGAGATCGACGACCTCGACGGTTGAGTGCATGTAGCGCAGCGGGACGGACACGAGCGCGCTCGGGATGCCGCTACGCGTTTTGAAGATGTAGTCGGTATCCGTACCCGTACGGCGGGAGGACGGCTCGTGCTGCAGCGGGATGTCGTGCTCCTCGGCCACTGCCATCAGCCGCTCGACGACCTTCGGATGGTTCGAGGTGCCGTGCGTGACGGTCGGCCCCTCTCCCATCTGGACCTGCCCGTGCTGGGTCGCGCTGATGCTGGGCGAGTCCGTCGCGTGCGTCACGTCAAACGCCACGGCCAGATCCGGGTTAAGGCGATGCGCGATCATCTGCGCGCCATTGCCGCCAATCTCTTCCTGCACCGAGTTGGCCGCGATCACCGTGCAGCCGGGCCGGTCGTCGGCGAGGTTGGCCAGGACCTGAGCGATGATGAACCCGCCCAGCCGGTTGTCGATGGCGCGTGCGGTCACGCGGTCCTGCGTGAGGTCGCGCGCCTCCACATCGAACACCATCGGGTGCCCGACGCGGATCCCGCGCTCGGCCACCGCGTCGGCGCTGTCGGCCCCGATGTCGATGAACAGCTCGTGAACTTTGGGGATCTTTTCGTCGTCGCGGTCACGGATGTGGATGGCCGTGTTGCCGACCACGCCCAGCACGGCACCGTCGTCGCCCAAGATGCGAACGCGCAACCCCCGTGCGATGGCCCGGTCGGAACCGCCGATACGGTTCACATAGATGAATCCCTCGTCGGTGATATGACGCACCATAAAGCCGATTTCGTCGACGTGCGCGTCCAGCATGAGGCGCGGTGCGGCATCGCCCTCGGTGCCGTCGACCGTGGCCCAGGCGGTTCCGTAGGCATCGTTCTCGACGTGGTCGGCGTGCGGGCGCACGAAATCCGCCCAGACGCGCTGGCCGGGCGCCTCGAACCCAGTGGGACTGGGCGTATTCAGTAGATTGAATAGGAACTCTTTGGAAGCGTCGTTCATGCCGTTGGGGCGTCGGTGAACAGGGAAAAGGATGAGAGGGCAGGGAGCATGGCCACCCGAACCTCGTGTCGGAGAAGCAGTGCAACATCGTAGGGAGCGCCTGTTAGCATAAGCGCGCCCGGCACGTTATATTGCGCCAGCACATCGCTTGTTTTGGTCGCGCCCGACGAACTCCATGAAGCGTGCGCTGTTGGGCGCCCGCGCACCCGCCGTACTGATCCACTCACTCACTTGCTTTCATGCGTAAGAAGACGGAACGCACCTACCACATGCTCATCGTCGAGGACGACCCGGATATTCGCGTGGGGCTCCGCGAGTTTTTCGACATGGAAGGCTACGAGGTTGACACCGCGGAGGACGGTGAGGAGGCGCTGGAGACGATGCGCCAGGTAGACGCGTGCGACATCGTGCTGCTCGACATCATGCTGCCTGAAAAGGACGGCTTCGACGTGTTGCGGGAGGCGCAGGCGATGGGCTTCAGCGCACCCGTCCTCGTGCTAACGGCCAAGGGCGAGCAAGAATCTAAACTCAAAAGCTTTGGGCTGGGCGCCGACGATTACGTCACCAAACCGTTCAACGTGGAGGAGCTCGCGGCACGCGTGAAGGCCATCTTGCAGCGCACCATGCCGCCCGACAAGGCCCCGATGGATGTGTATCAGATTGGCGAGGTGGAGGTCAACTTCACGACCCACGAGGCGCATCGCGACGGCGAGGAGGTCAACTTTACGGCCCTAGAGTTTGACATCCTCCGCTATCTCATCCAGTACCGCGGGCAAACCGTCACACGGAAGCAACTCCTCCGCGATGTCTGGGGCATCGACGAGGAGATCATCACGCGAACGATCGACCGGCACATGGCGTCGGTCCGCAAGAAAATCGAGCCCGACCCATCTTCCCCCGAATACATCAAGACGGTCTACGGGATCGGGTACCGCTTTGAGGGCTAATCCCCGGTGACCGAACGATCTGGCGGCAGCACCCCCACTACGCTTCTTCTTCGTCCACGCGCTTGGCGCCGATAAGCTTGTAGCCAATGCCGTACACGCTCTGAATGGCCCACGACTCTTCGTCGTCCCCGTCCATGACGTCGCGCAAGGCATTCACGTGGCGATCGATAGTCCGCGTCTCGACGTTGGAGGGCAGCTTCCACACGTCGCGGAGAATCTGCTCGCGCGTGGCCGTACGGCCTCGATGCTGCACGAGATAGGCCAGCAGCCGGTACTCAAGATCGGTCAGGTCCACCGGTTCGCCGCCGCGCTGCACACGCTGGGCGGCAAGGTCTACGGTGAGCCCCCCGACTTCGAAGACGCCCTTGCTCGCATTCTCGGCCGACTGCGACTGCCGACGCAGCAGCGCGTCGACCCGCGCCAGGAGCTCTTCGGTCGAGAACGGCTTCGTCAGGTAGTCGTCGGCGCCGAGCCGGAAGCCGCGCATCTTGTGTTCGTGCGACCCGAGTCCGGTGAGCATCAGCACGGGCGTATCGACGCCTTCCGAGCGGGCTTCACGCAACATATCGAAGCCGCTTCGCTCCGGAAGGTTGGCGTCCAAGATGATCAGGTCATACCCGGGTAATGACATCGCAAAATTCTGCCCCGTCTCGCCATCGGCCGCGAGGGTAACATCGTACCCCTCCGATTCGAGGAAGAGTTGAAGGCCCGTGCTCATCTCCTCATCGTCCTCCACGATCAGGAGCCGATTATCAGATCGCTCAACCATGTCGTTGTGTCGTTTGTCTCGCAGGAGAATTGGGCCGGCGCATCCGCCATGTCATTCCGAAGCGCTGCCGCCATGAATGAGGAGGCGCAACGCGTTCCCTTATTGCGTGGCCCCTGTACCGTGGCGGCTGAGCGAATGTTGTCGCGATGGTGCAATAAAGTCGTGACTTAACGTGGTAGAGCGTCTGCCCGCAGCCACGGGTCCCGGCTTATCCGTGCACGACGGCCACGGGGCGCAAGCGAGCTACCTTACCGGCCAGCCCAGCACCCGCCACGGTCTCTACGATCGCGTCGATGTCTTCTTTGACCTGCACGCCCCCCGTCGCTACCGGACTACCGCCCCCCGACCGGATAGATACGTCCTGCGCTTCGAGCTCCTCATCGACCGGCGAGACGGCCCCCTGGTGACTGACCTCGTGGCGGCTCATGGTGCGGCCGGCGCCGTGGCATGCCGACCCGAAGCTGATCTCCATGCTCTCGCGCTTCGCGAGCAGGACCCACGACGCTTCGCCCATGCTCCCCGGAACCAGCACAGGCTGTCCGAGCGCCCGGTACGGCAGAGAGATACCGGGCGTCCCCGGTCCAAAGGCCCGCGCAGCCCCCTTCCGATGGACGTAGCAGCGAATGTGGCGGCCTTCGACCTGATGCATCTCAATCTGGCCGAGGTTGTGGGCGACATCGTAGACCGTGTGAAAGGCATCACCCTGGCCGTCGAGCACTTCGTTGAACGCTTCGCGCACGCGATGCGCAAGCACTTGGCGATTGGCGTAGGCGAAGTTTGCCGCCGCGCACATCGCGCCCATGTAGTCCTCCGCCTCGGAAGAATCGAGCGGGACAGCGGCGAGGCCCGGACTGGGCGGGTCGATGTCGTACTTAGACGCCGCGGCCTGAAAGCGCTCGATGTAGTCGGCACAGATCTGTCGCCCATAACCCCGCGATCCGCAGTGGATCTGGGCAACCAGCGTATTCTCCTTGAGCCCCATCGTGAGCGCAGCGGCGCGGTTGAAGACCTCCTCCACCACGTTGATTTCGATGAAGTGCTCCCCGCCGCCGAGCGTGCCCAGTTGCTTGGCGCCTAGCGCGCGCGCCGCATCACTCACCTTGCTCGGATCGGCGTCGTTGAGGCGTCCGCCCTCCTCAGCGCGCACCAGATCGTCCTGCTGCGCCAAATCCTTGCGCAAGGCCCACTGGGCTCCCGACTGCGCCACATGGTCGACTTCACTCTTGGTGAGCTGCAGCGACCCCTCTGCCTCGCTGCCGGTCGGAATGTGCTCATGCAGCGTGTCCGCCAGCGTGTCGATCTGATCGGCGCTGAGATCGGCGTTCACGCTTGATCCGAGCAGGCGGACGCCGACGTTGATGTCGTGCCCAATGGCCCCCGGCGCCACGACGCCAACGGGGTACTTGGTCGCTGCCACGATGCCGACCGGCGCGCCTTGCCCTTCATACACATCGGGCATAACGACAAGATGCCCGACGAGACCGGGCAACATGGCGGTCTGCACCGCTTGATTGATCGCTTCGCTAGCGAGAATGCGGTCGATGAGTGCTTCGCTGGCGAGGATGCGCACCGGGACCCGCATACCCTCTCGGAAAGACTCAGGAATGGTCCACTGATAGTCGTCGATCCGTTCTAAGTCCGTCCGATCCATACACTGTTCGTCCACGCAGGCCGGGTCGCCCACGATACACTCCATCGTCCGCGGCCCGCTGCGTTTGCTTAGTTAAAGAGCCAATGCGAGAGACTACATTATCATATTATTCAATTGAAACCGGAGAGATGGTGTTCCACCTCGGGCGCCTACCGCCTCTCCCCAACGGCTGGCCGCTGGCCGATCGCGAAACCCTTCCAGGCGCTCTGTAGTGGACTATGACCCCCTGTTTATGAACGGCACCCAACCTGCTCTCAGCCATCGCTTCTCCTCTTCCCGACGCACTGGCGCCTCCGGATCGCTTTTCGGAGGCCACGTTCGCATCCTACCAACCCAAGACGCCCAGCCAGGCAGCCGCCCTACAGGCAGCGCGCTCGTTCTCGGAGCAGCTGCGCACGCGGCCCGCACTGTCCGAGCGCCTTCGCCGGCTCCTGACGCGCTCGGACGCCTCCGACTGGCAGGGGCTCTACTTCGTGGGACCGGTGGGTACCGGCAAAACCCACCTGATCGCAGCCATGTATCATGCGCTGCATCCGGATGTGCCGTGTGCCTTTCTGCACTCCAGCACGCTGTTTCGCACAACGGTTCCGCCGGCACGCTACGCGAAGGCGCTCGCCGACCGCTGCGACGTGCTGTGCCTCGATGAGGTCGAGATCGATGATCCGGCCAACGAGGCCCGGCTGGTCCTCGTGCTCCGGGCCCTCGAACAACACGGCGTGAAGCTGCTCGCCACGAGCAATGTGAAGCCTGAGCAGTTCATGGCCAACCGGATGAGTTCGGGACGCTTCGAGCGGTTCCTACAGAGGGAATTTGCCGAACGCTACCGGCTCGTATTCGTCGGCGGCGAGGACTACCGCGTCCGGCATCCCCGCGACGATCACGCCCGAGGACGCGGCTGGATTGGCCCGCTCGAACGGTCGACGGCCGCCCTCCGCCGCACCTACCGGGCGGCCGACGGGGAACGGTTGTGGCTCTCCTTCGACGCACTCCGGGAAGCCAGCCGGACCACCGCCCATGCGCGCCTCCTCGACCGGTTTGCGCAGTACGACCACCTGTTCGTCGCGGACATCGATATCGCGAACACCGACGATGCGCTTCGTCTCCTCCGCGTAGTCGATGACCTCTACGTTCGCCCCGATGCGCCTCGCCTCTACTTCTCCGCACCAACGCCGCCTACCCAGTGGTTTCGCGCCGCCGATCAGGGTGGGGGCCTTGCGGCGGACATCGCCGAAAAGTTTACGCGGACGGCCTCCCGGCTGCACGCGCTGTGCGACATCGAGACGCTCGCGGCACCGGACGTCTCGGTATCCGATGCGGACGATTAGTCGTCTGCATGCAGGGCGACAACGTCGAGGAGGCGAACGGGCTGTCCCCACATCTGCATGGTCACCACGCCCTCGCGGACTTGCGCGCGGAAGCGGACCCGCAAGCCATCTTGCTGGAACGCGGCGTCAAGCTCATTGGGCAGGTAGCGCGTGCTGTCATCTGCCACGATGCCGTAGAAGCCCCCCTCCAGATCGATGTAGCGCACCGTGCCCGTGCTGCTAATCACATCTTCAGGGTCCGGGACGTCGTCGGCGTCCTGCGTGCTCTGGCATCCTACCATGAGCAGAATCAGCAGCAGCGAAAGGAGTCGGAGCATGGCGGCCCTGGATTGCGAGGAAGTGGAAGAGTCGGAGGATCGGGGAAGCGGAGAGGATGAAGTGAAGCGCGATGACGTAGCACCCTGCCCCCTGCCCGCCCAACGCTCAACACAGAACGCTCACTCGTGCACGGCCGCGGCCGCTTCGGCTTGCGCGTCCATCGGCGTGCCAACCTCGTGAATCCATCCGCCGCCGAGCACGGTGTCGTCCTCGTACAACACGACGGACTGGCCGGCCGTGATGGCGCGGCGCGGCTCGGCGAAGGCGACCTTCAGTTCGTTCTCGCCCGTCTGCCAGACGAGGCAGCCGGCGCCGGGGTCGTTGTACCGGATGGTGCCCACGGCGGGGCGCTCCTCCTCCAGCTCGGGGTACTTGATCAGGTTGATCTCGCGCGCCGTGAGTGTCTGCTGCATCAGCTCTTCTTTCGGCCCGACGGTGATGGTGTTCGTCTCCGGATCGATGTGCGTGACGTACACGCGCTCGCCGAGCGCCAGGTCGAGACCCCGGCGCTGGCCCACCGTGTAGAAGGGGTATCCGTCGTGCTCGCCGACGACGGTGCCGTCTTTCAGCACGAACTTTCCGCCGCTCACTTCCTCTTCGAGCCCGTCCACGCGGTCCTTGAGGAAGCGCCCGTAGTCGTTGTCCGGGATGAAGCAGATCTCGTACGAATCGGGCTTGTCGGCCACGCGGTCGAGGCCAAAGTCGGACGCCATCTGCCGGATCTCCGGCTTCGTGTACGTGCCGAGCGGGAAGATGGAGCGCGCCAGGTGCTCCTGCGGGAGGCCCCACAGCGCGTAGCTCTGGTCTTTGTTGCGGTCGAGGCCGCGGCGGAGGACGTAGCGGTCGAGCGCGTCGTCGTGCTCCACCTGGGCGTAGTGCCCCGTAGCGATGTACTCGCAGTCGAGGTCGTCGGCGCGGCGCAAGAGGGCGGCCCACTTGATGTGCGTGTTGCAGAGCACACACGGATTCGGCGTGCGGCCGGCCAGGTACTCGTTCGTGAAGCGCTCGATGACCCAATCGCCAAACTCCTCGCGGATGTCGACGATGAAGTGCGTGAAGTCGTGCTTTAGCGCGATGGCGCGGGCGTCGTTCATCGACTCCAGCGAGCAGCAGCCAACCTCTTTGTCGGAGCGGCCGCCGCTCGTGGAGTAGTCCCACGTCTTCATCGTGATGCCCACGACGTCGTAGCCCTGCTCGGCCAGCAGGACGGCCGTGACCGACGAATCGACGCCGCCGCTCATGGCGACAAGCACCCGTCCCTTCTTGCTCATGGCCCGTTCGGTACTTGGTTGTGGAGAGAACCGCAAAGAGTGAAAACGGCCCGTCTGAAGGGGCGTTCCAGCGCGCAGCGTCAAGAAACGGTGCGCTCAGAACGCGAGGCGGAGCGCCAGCCCTACTTGGCGGTTGATGGGATCAACCCGCGGTGCGATGGCCACCCCCTCCCGCGCGTCGAGGCCGTGCCGCGCGTTGGACGCCCGCGCCGCATCGGAGGCCGACGCCAAGTCGCTAAAAAGGCTGCCGAGCGTTCCAATCATCAGGGGAAATGCGATGAGGCCCCCCAAAGCGGGATTGACTGCGGAAACGTAAACTGTCACGAGGATCATCATACCGCGGGCCAACATTCCGTTGACCGCTCGGTCTCCATTCTCCGCATACAAGTGGCCGATTGCCGGCCCGACCACCACGCCTCCTGCCATGAGCGCTAGGCCCGTAGCGGTAGCACCCTCGTCGGTCGCCGAATCGTCGGTCAGGACCATCGCCAGCCCGCCGCCGAAGGGCACCACCGTCGCCCCCGTGGAGAACAGCCCAGCAGCGACCGGGCTCTTGCGCGTGACTCCCGGCCGACTGCCGTCGTAACGTCGAAGGGACGGCGCTATACGCTCTGGACGTACGATCTCATCGGGCACGGGGATCTGTTCAACCGCACGCACGGTCAACGGCGGCGTTTGGATCGTGTCCGTCGCAGTGGTGTCGGATCCATTCATCGGACCGATCAGGTGGAGCGTCGTCAGGAAACAAATGACGGAAAACATGCGGCTCAGATGGGTACATACAAAGCATCGAGGCGGCGGATCTTGGGGACCCGAGCAGCCCCGCGTCCGTACGGCACAACCTACGGAATCAACGCATGACCTGAAAGATGCACGCGTTCTCTAGACTCATCGTGCTCAGCGCGCTTCTATCTGTTTTCAGCATCGGCACTGGCTGCGGGCAAGACCTCGGCTGGTCGGCCGTGGACGGGATGATTGCACGCTCCTACCCGGAGGCGCGCCACCTCGCCCCCGACTCGCTGGCCGCCCTGCTGGCCGATTCGGCGCGAGCGCAACCCATCTTACTCGACACGCGCCCCCCTGAGGAATATCGCGTGAGCCATTTGCAGGGGGCCCGCCGCATCGACCCCGATGCCACCGCGTTCCCGATGTTGGAGGGCGTGCCGAAGGACACGCTCATCGTGGCGTACTGCTCGGTGGGCTATCGGTCGTCGGGCGTGGTGGAGCGGCTGCAGGCAGCCGGCTTTACGAACGCGTACAACCTCGACGGATCCATTTTCCGCTGGGCCAACGAGGGGCGCCCGGTGTACCGCAACGGCCAGCCGGTCGAGCAGGTGCACCCATTTGACGCCGTGTGGGGCCAGCTGCTCGACGACCGGCTCCATGCACGATCGCCGCGCTAACGCGGTTCAGGCGACCATCAGCCGCCGCGTGGACGTTCTTAAAAGAATATTCGCTTGTGGAAGAGTCTGCCTGCGGGAAAGTTATAGCGTCTTCTTTCCGCACAAACGCCCACCTCAGATGGCCCAAGACGCGTCCACCACCCGCTCTACCGTCACGACCCCCCTGGCACCAGCCGCGATCGGGCCGTACAGCCAGGCCATTCTCGTGGGCAACACGCTGTACTGCTCGGGCCAAATCGCTATCGACCCCGAGACCGGAAGCATGATTTCGGGCACGATCGAAGAAGAAACCAAGCGCGTGCTCGACAACCTCGGCGCCGTGCTGCGTGCCGCCAGCATGAACTTCGAGAACGTGGTCCGCTGCACGGTGTACCTGACCGACGTAAACGATTACGCGCAGGTAAACGAGGTGTATGCGCGCTACTTCAACGAGGCCCCACCGGCGCGTGAGGCCGTCGGAGTCGCATCGATTCCGCGCAATGCCCGGGTGGAAATCTCCTGCATCGCCGTCCGCTGAGACGCCGCGCCCGCCTGCCGGTCGCGCAGCTACAGCTGGCCCGTCACCTCAAAGGTGACGTCGACCTCAACGCGAAACGGCCCGCCGTCGAAGCTGTCGAGCGACAAGTTCAGCACGGCCTCGATGTCGTTCGCCTGAACAAGAGGGGTCACATCGCCGCCCTGCGCGTCGAGCGATGTCTCGCCGCTGAGTTCGAAGTCGCCGCTGCGCGCGCCGATGGTCACGGCCGACACCCCCGAGGCGCGGAGTTGCACCTCGGCTTGATTGATGAAGTCGAACACTTTGGTCTCGACCGGCCCGCCATCGAGCGGTGGAGACGTGCCACTAGGCGAGCCAAGCGAGCGCCGCACGAGCGTCACGCCCGTCACCTGCGCCGACACAACCTCGTCTTGCGTGAAGCCGAAATTGCGGAGCGCCGGGCCCACGCTCTCCGTGTTCTCTGAGGCGAGTTCTACGGCTCCATTCTGGACATCACCCTGGTCGAAGAGCGGGAACTGAAACGTGACGGGGTCGAGGGTAAATGTGGCGGTTTCGTTCCCGCCGGAGTCGCATCCGGTAAACAGCACAGCAGCAAGCAGGAGTGCGCCGATAGTGCGCGCAGCCAAACGGGGTCGAGATGGGGTGTACGTTAGCGCCATGAGCACCTTGTCGTTCAGATCATACAGGGATAGGAAAAAAGATCGAGCAGCCCCGATCTCCGGCAGCGAATCGGCCGCTACTCCTTACGAGCGATATTCATGCCCTTCTCGTATTCTTTCTTGTAGTCGCGCACGGCGCGAAAGATGGCGCTCGCGAGGTACACCTTTCCGTTCTCACTGGCGAGGAAGCGGGCCTCGCTGGAGTGCGTGAGGAAACCCAGCTCGACCAGCACGGCCGGCATCGAAGCCTCCCACAACACCTGGAAGCCGGCTTGCTTCACGCCGCGGCTTTTGCGGTGGACGCGCTCGTCGAACTGCTCTTCTATTAATGCGGCGAGATACTCACTCTGCCGCATGTTAGCGCTCTGCATGAGCGCATACCGAACCAGCTTTTCTTCGTCGAGCGCCTCGTACTGGCCCGAGTCGTTCTCTAGGTTCACGACGCGGTTTTCCCGCTCCATCACGCGGCGAGCGGCTTCCGTCTTGTGCTGCCCCAGAAAATACGTTTCCGTGCCGCGGGCCGTGACGCCTTCGATAGCATTGGCATGCAGCGATATGAAGAGCTTTCCTTCGGCCTCGTTCGCGATCCGGCCTCGCTCGTGGAGCTCAACAAATCGGTCATCCGTGCGGGTGTAGACGACGTCGATGCCCAGTTTTTCCTCCAAGTACCCGCCCAAGATTTTGGCCACATCCAGCACGATGTCCTTTTCATCCAGGCCATGTCCTTGGGTCCCCGGATCTTTCCCCCCGTGCCCGGGATCGATCACGACGGTGTCGAACCGCCATCGTGCGCGCTCCCCGGACGTGCTGCTCGCCGCAGCAGACGATGGTGCGGCGGACCCCGACCGGCCCGACCCCGATCGCGTGGCGGATGTGCCCGAGGCCCTCTCCTGTGCCGACACGGGGGGAGCGGGCGCGGTCGGCGCGTCGTACGTAATGGCGAGCAGGACGTCGTCGGAGGCACGGTCGCGGTACGCCGTCGCCTGGACCGCCCGCTCCCCCGCCAGCGCAAAGCGAAGTGTAAGATGCCCCTCCGATTCGGTGATCTCGTACGTCGTGATGGGTCCCGTCGGAGCGGGGCGCTCAAAGCCCGCATCCAGCGCCGTGTTGAACAGCGTCCAGGTGACGCGTTGACCGTCCTTTACATCGGGCATGCTGTACGCCTTGACGTGCTCAGTCAGACCGACGCGCACCACGTATCCTTGGCCGTCGCCCCGGGCGTCAAACGAGATGCTCTCGACGCGGGCCTCGCCCTGCGCGCTGTCGATTCCCCCCCAGGCGATGAGAAGAGCCAGCAGCGCGACATAGAAGCGACGAAAGAGCGGAATCATGATCGATGGGCGAGTTGTACGTCGAGCGATCAGCGGGTGCGGTCGAACGGGCGCCACGGTCAGCGGCAGCGCAAGGCGAGCACAAGCCTGTGCCGTTGTCCGCAACGAAATTCATGCCGGCAGCAGACCAAAGCAACTCGCCGTCCCGCGGGCCCCTTCCCCACGAGGGGCCTTCTTCATCCCTTATTATGCTACAGCGCGGACTTAAAGTAAAGCCTGAGCTCGTGAGCAACGGATGGGGCCGCCGCAGCCTCGCCCTACGGGCGCCCCCCGGACGCCCCGATGAGTTGCTGGATGCGCTGCTCAATCATTTGGGCGCGCATCTCTTCCCGCTTTTCAAGCCGCCGCCGCAGCTCGGTGATTTGATTTTCGAGCTCTGCAATCTCGCGCCGACGGTTTTCCTGTTTGAGCTCGAAGATCTCATTCAGCGTCGTGCGGAGCGAGTCGAGGTATCGTTGCTGCTGCTCGCCGGCGGGAAGCTGGCGAATGGTACGCGCCAGCTCGTATGTCTCCGCTTCCATCTGGCGCTCGTGCATGAGCCGTTCGTAGAGCTGCTTGTGGCGCCGCTGCATCTCTTCGAGATACTGAGCCTGGTATTGCTGCAGTTGGGTGGCCGGGACAGCACTTTCGTCCGAGCGGCTCGGTGCGGTCCGCCCGGCTTGCGAGGCGTTCCCGCGCAGGAACACCGTCGACTGCCGGGCGGACACGGCATTGGGGTCGACCGGCTCCAACGCATCTCCTACGGCGTACAAGGCGCCGTTGAGCTCCACGACGGGACGAGAGATGCCCGAGAAGCTGTACCGGACGTTGAGGTTCTCCACGTCGAGCGAGGCGGGGAGTTGGTCAGACGGCACGCGTTGCCCGTCAAGGTACACGGTGCCGTCCTGGATGACGAGGGTACGGGCCCCTTGCGCCTGCGCGTCCCATGGCAGGGTACTGCCCATGAGAAGCACAGCGAGTGCGGCAACCGAAAGGAGTCGAAAACAACGAGACATCGCGATTCAGAGCAGGTTGGTCAAAATGCCGAGGAGCGAGTTGCCGAGGGGCCTTCAGTCGTTGGGGCGTTGCATTTGGCTGGCCGGCTGGAGTTCGGCGCCGGGATAGTCCCAGCTTGAGGGGCTGCTCCGCGCCTGCAGCGTCTCGATGTGGCGGTGGAGCCGCACGACATCATCCGCCTCGTCCCAGTCCGGAATCGATGCCTCGCCGCTGGCCTCGGGGCCTCCGGCATCGCCACGCGCGTCGACGGTGGCGGACGACGACGCAGCCGGCTCGGTAGACGCCGATGGAGCCAGCACGCCGCCCTCCCACTGCCAGACGCCAATGCTAACGCCCACGAGCAACACCGCC
>JAAAPH010000227.1 GCA_009908415.1 Bacteroidota bacterium | reverse complement strand
CGTGCGGAATGAGGGCCTCGGCCAACTGCCGGTTCGCCGCAAACGACGGGCTCTCGATGACGACCGATGCCTCTTGCGCTCCGCCGACCTGCTCACGCAAGCGCTCCAGCGCCTGCACGCTCGGGTAGTCCGATGGGATGAGGTGGGAAAAATCGCTGTCGATGCGGAGGTGCGTCGTGCCCCACCCGCCCAATGCCGCCAACAGAAGACTCACCAGAATCAACGGCGCGGGCCGCCGGAGGATGGCGTGGATCAGCGGCCGGAGGTGCTCGAAGAGGCGTTCAATCATGGCCGACGCGGCCTTTGACGCGCAGGGGCAGGGACGGTGGAAAGAAAGCGCGATCGAGAGGCATCGCCTGCCAGCACCGTGCGCATGCCTCCGTGCGAAAACACGCCCCCACCCTGTGGGGGATTTTCTGCCACCGCGGCCATGGCCTGCGGCAGCCCGCTACTGGCAGGATTTTACCCACATCCCGACCCAATGTCTCCGTACACCTCGTTCCGTTCTTTGCTGGCAATGCATCGACGGCGCAGCGCGTAGCATCCCGAGCACCTGCTGACTGCAAACCGCCGAGCACGCCTTTGGCCATGACGATCAACCCCTTCCGACGCCCGCCCCAAACACGCCGTACGCCCTCTCGCCTCACCACCGGACTGGCCGCCGTCGGCACGGCCGTCGTACTGTACCGCTGGGCGCTTCGACCGTGGCAGCGCACCTGGGGCGCTACGCGGGCCGAAGCCCGGCGCCCCCTCCCCGGCGATGCCCTTGCCCCACGGGCCGATTACGAGACGACGCGTGCCATCACCATCGACGCGCCGGCCCATGCGGTATGGCCCTGGCTCGTGCAGCTCGGTCAAGGGCGTGGCGGCTTCTACAGCTACGACTGGCTAGAGAACCTCTTCGGCCTCGACATCCACAGCGCCGACCGCGTCGTACCCGAGTGGCAAGAGGTGGAGCTCGGCGACCCCGTGCGAATGGCGCCGCCCGATCAGTTTGACGGCGTAGCACGCATGGACGTTGCGCTGATTGAATCCGGCCGGGCCCTCGTGCTCCGCTCGCCCGAGGAGGCGCCCGATGACCAGGCCGCCTCCTGGGCCTTCGTGCTAGACCCCGTGGACGATGCGACGACGCGCCTCATCGTGCGGACCCGCATGATGACGACACCCGCCATGCGCGTCGTGCTCGATCCTGCGCATTTCGTGATGGAGCGCAAGATGCTGCACGGCATCAAGCAGCGCGCCGAACGCCGAATGCCCACGCCCGCAGCCTCCGAGGAATAACCGAGCACCCCGCCATGGCTACGCTTCACGATGCGGTCAACGACTTTCTCGCCCAGCAGCGCATCGCCGTGGCCGGCGTGTCGCGCTCCGGCGAGGGCGCGGCCAACCTGATCTACCGGCGGCTGCGCGAGGCCGGCTACGATGTGTTCGCCGTCAACCCCACTGCTACCACCGTCGAGGGCGACCCGTGCTATCCGGACCTCTCATCGCTTCCCGAGCGCCCCGACGGCCTGATGATCGTGACGCCGCCGGAGGCGGCACCCGCGCTCGTGCAGGCCTGTGCGGACCTCGGCATCCCGCGCGTCTGGATGCACCGCTCCTTTGGCACCGGTAGCGTGTCGAACGAGGCGACCGATCTAGGCCAGCAGCTCGGACTCACTGTCATTCCTGGCGCGTGCCCCATGATGTTCCTCGACCCTGTCGACGGCGGCCACAAATGCATCCGCTGGATGCTGAAGTGGACGGGCGGCCTGCCCCAGCCCGTTGTGCCGACGGACCGCCCGCTCGACGCGTCCGCATGAGCGCCGCCGTGCATCCTCGCTTTCCTCCCGTCCCTTCCTGATGAGGTCCTGCCATGACCGAGCCCACGTCGACCCATCGGCTCGCCGACGTCAATCCGACCCTCGAAGCCCGTTTCGCCCCGACCGACCGGTCCGTCACTCGTCCGTTCGAGAAGCTCATTGAGCGCCTCGGGCCGCACGCCGTCTTCGGGGAGGCAATCCGCTCGGGCCGCACGACCGTCATTCCCGTGGCCGAGCTGCGGACGGGGTTCGGGTTTGGCAGCGGGCATGACCACGAGGCTCCGAACGAGGGCGGGGGAGGCGGTGGTGCGGGCATCCGCGTGGCGCCGCGCGGCTACATCGTCATGCGCGAGGGGCGCGTCCGGTACCGCCCGATCCGGGGCCGCTTCGGGCCGCTCGCGCTGGCCGGCGTTGCCCTCGCGGCCGGCCTGGTGCTGTCTATGGCCACCGCCTGGCGCTCCTGAGCGGCTGCTCAGTCTGTGGCCGGCAGGTGCGGCTGGAGCCACTTGCGCACCTCGCCCTCCGGCATGGCGCCCACGAACTCATCCGCCACGGCGCCGTCCTGGAAGAGCTTCACGGCCGGGATGCCCCGCACGTTGTAGCGCTGTGCGAGTTGGGGGTGCTTGTCCGTGTTGATCTTGACCAGCCGCCACGCGCCCTCGCTCTCCTTGGCCAACTTGTCGAGCACAGGGCTCAGCATGCGACAGGGCCCGCACCACGGCGCCCAGAAGTCGACGACGACCGGCTTTTCGCGGCTTTTCTCGATTACGTCCTGCTCAAACTGTTCGGTGATGTCGGCCATGGGATTTGAGGATCGATGGGAACGCGCAGTAGCTCCGTCCAGATGTGCTTGCCAATAAACGTCAGCGGGGGTGGGGTTCCCAAGGCCGCGGCTACAGCGCAACCGTCTCGCCGTGCTCCGGGCTGACGACCTCGCCGTAGCCGTGCTCGCGGAGCGCCGTCTCGAACGCAGCCTGCCGGTCGGGCGTCCCGTGCACCAGAAAGAGCCGCTCCGGGCGCCCTTCCCCCTGATCCAGAAAGTGGAGCAGCCCGGCCTCATCGGCATGGGCCGAGTAGCTGTTCATTACCGCCACCTCGGCGCGCAGCGTGTGCGGCTCGCCGAAGATGTTCACCTCCGACCGCCGCTCGATGAGGCGCTTGCCCAGCGTGTGGTCGGCGCAGTACCCGACCATGACGACGGTGTTCTTCGCGTCCTCGATGTTGTTGCGCAGATGATGCAGGATGCGCCCGCCCTCGCACATGCCGGAGGCCGAGATAATCACCATCGGCACGCGGCTGCCGTTGAGTCGTTTCGACTGCTCCACATCGCGGATGTACGTGAGCCGGTCGAAGCCGAACGGGTCGCCGTCGCCGCGCTGCATGTAGGCGAGCGTCTCGCGGTCGAAGCACTCGGGGTGGGCCATGTACACGCTCGTGGCATTGACGGCGAGCGGGCTGTCCACGAATACGGGGATCGAGGGCAGCCGTCCCTCCGCCCAGAGCTGGTCGAGCGCATAGACGATCTCCTGCGTCCGCCCCACGGCAAAGGCCGGGATGATAACCTTGCCGCCCCGACCGCTCGTGCGCTCGATGATCTCAGCAAGGGCCTGCTTTGAGCGGTCCGGTGGGTCGTGCGTGGCACCACCGTACGTCGACTCCGTGATGAGCACGTCGCAGGGCGGCATGGGCTGCGGGTCGCGCAGGATGGGCCGCCCAGGATGGCCCACATCACCCGTAAAGCCAAGTCGCACGGTGCGGTCGTCCTCCTGCACCGTGAGCACCATCGAGGCCGCCCCCAAGATATGGCCGGTGTCGCGGTATTCGACGCGCACGCTCGCGGCCGGCGCGAACGGCTGGCGGTAGGAGACGCCGACGAAGTGCTCC
>JAAAPH010000454.1 GCA_009908415.1 Bacteroidota bacterium | reverse complement strand
CGCGGCCTGGACGCCGCCAACGCCGCCCCACTCCGAGCGCGGCTACATCCGCATGTACCTCGACCACGTCATGCAAGCGAATGAGGGCGCCGACTTCGACTTCCTGCTCGGCCGCTCCGACAGCACCGTCGAGCGGACGAATCATTAGCCCGCGGCCGCGGCAACATGGGGCGCCACGCCTGCCATCACTTCTTCCCTGCAACGGGCCCGGCGCCCCCGGCTGGGTTCGCACACTTCCTGGGCGAATGGGGCCAGGAAAGAGGGGAACGTCGCAGTACGAAACGGGCGTTAAACCTCGTGTCCGCCCCATGCCGAGGATGAGCATCCGCAGATGGGGCCCGTTCCCTGTCGGTCTTCGAATCGCTCGTTCTTCCACCGTGCACTCTTTGCCCTCCCAGCGCTCCGCGCGATCGCGATCTTTTGGCCGACCGCTTTTTCCGCTCAGACCGACCGGGTGATGAACGATGGAAATGCTCTCATTTGAACTCGTGTGGCTTGCGCGACCGATCGAGGAGTGCCTCTCCGGGGAAGGTTTCATCGAAGCCCATGAAGCCGAGCTGCGCATCGACGGTCCCACCCCGGTCACGTATGCCGTCTGGCTCGGCCACTGCGCCGATGATGAGCAGTGGTACGGTCTGCAAGAAATGCTCGATGAGATTTTGAGCGACGAAGGATGGACCATTGAAGACGTCGACGGTTTTGCGATCAACGATTCCCCCGTAAAGACCGGGATCCAGCCCGGATGGCAACGGGGAATCATCCCCTGGGCTACGTTTCAGAAGCAGACGGCACGTATCGCTGCACAAGCTACAGAGCAGGGGCCGCCCCCCGCATTCGACCAAGTACGTGCATTGGAACAACGGCCGACGACCTGGGAGCTTGGCTGGCAGCCCGTCGGCTGGGTCGGCCCGAGTGATGAAGAGGCTCGTCTCATGTATGCCACCCTCGTGCACGACGCGGCCGGTCACATCCGTGCGACGACGCTTCACGAGGGCACCCCGCCCGACGCCGAGACTCTCGATGAACTGGTCCGCCGGGCCGCCGCCCAACCCAGTGCGCCCACCACGCCGATCCGTCCATCCACGCTCTACCTGGCCGACCAGGCCATGGCCAACGCGCTGGCCGATCGCATGGGCGCGCTTGCCATTCGCGTGGAAGCACGTCCGACGCCCCGGGTGCAAGATGCGCTCGCCCAACTCACCGAACACCTTTCCCCGGACGGCCCACCGCCCTTTCTTTCAGACGTCGCGGACGACACGATCCAAACCTTCTTCGACGCGGCGGCCTCCTTCTACTCAGCGGCGCCATGGCGGCGGTTTGAGGGCCATAAGTATCTCGGCGCCCAGTTCGATGACGGCCCGTGGCATTACGTGAACGTGATGGGACAGGAAGAAGAAGCTCCCGGCTTGGCGTTCTTCGATGACTGGCTCCAGCTCTGCCGCTTCCACAACAATCAGCCGTCATTCATGCAAGACATGCTGAGCGAATTGTTTGGCGAGCCGCTCTCGCTCTCGTCGTTGGAGGCGGCGGGAGCCGCTGAGGCGATGACCCTCGACACGCTCACAGTCCTCCATCCGATCGACGCGGCACGCGTGCTGGAGCTCGGAATCGAACCGCTGGATGACGACCTCTATGCGCTTCCGTATCGGTACGACGCCGAAGAGGGACTGGTCGCCCCGCACCTCTCCCTCACGGCGTATCGCGCGCTCATGGAAGCCATTCTTATCGCACTGGATCGACGTCGCGCCACGCCCGTGACCAGCATCAAAACGACGCTTGAGCTCGACGGGCATACGGTGAGCCTGCGGTATCCTGCGGATGGCACCGAGCGCCCGGTCGAAGCCCCAGCAGGCGTGCGCCTTGTCATCGAAGGCCGCGATCACGACCCGGATCCAACCGCGCTTCCGGACGGTCTTTCCCTGCACGTTGATGCCGCGGGAGATGCAGTTTTCGAAGACGTGGCGCGTGCGCTCCGATCATACGATGAGGACTTCGAATACGTGGGCGTCGGCACCGGCGACGCCGTATTGTGGGACGACCGGGGCCGCCGCAAGGCGCCCTGTCCCCGAATGACTGACTTGACCGCCTGCGATGATCTCTGGGTTGAATTTCTATTTGCCGCGTTCCCCGCGTTCGTAAAGCCTCTGAAGCAACCGCCGGACGGCATTCAGATTGAGCTCGTCGAGACGTGACTGCATTGTTGAGCAAAGGAGAGCGACGTCTTTTGGCAGACCGCTCCAACGAAGAAAGCGCAGCGCCCCGAATCGGACGCTGCGCTCTTCGCATTGGGTCATATAGGTGAACCTCTGCTTCATCACGCCACGCCGTCTTCGGCGGCCGGCTTGGGCTTGTCGGGCGCCCCGTCGCCCTGCGCGGCCGGCACGTCTTCGATATCGAGGTCGGCCGTCTCACCCGGTGCGCGGTCGATTTCGCGCGGATCCTGGCCTTCGCCCGAGAACTGCTTGATGTGCTGAGTGGGCACGTCTTTGCCCGCGCCGCGCCCCAGCGGGCTGCCTTCGTGGATGTAGTAATCCTCGTTCGGCAGCGTGTCGCTGTGGCGCCGCGCCGCGTCCGCGGCCTTGCGCATGCTCGCGTCCGCGTTACGCCGCAGCTCGCCGAAGTGCTGGTGGATCTTGTTATCGAACCAATCGAACAGGTAGTCGAAGGCCGCGCGGTCGCGCTCGAAGGCCGGCCCGTGCGCGCCGCTGCGGAGCTGTTCATCCATCTTCGAGAGGGCGGCCGTCAGTGCGAACAGGTAGATGGCGTTGTCGGCGATGCGCGCCTGCTGCGCCTGTCGCTTCACGATCTCCTCGCGCTCCCACTTGCTCGTGAGCTTGAAGTAATGCGAGTGCTTCTGGATGAGCGTTGCCAGCCGGTCGGCCTGCGGGCGGACGGCCGGGTGCACCCCGCGGATGTCCGGCGCACTCGGCTTGACGCCAAGGAAAAGCTGCCCGGCCAGCGGCAGGGCCCGCTCCAGGACGGCTGGATTGGACGCGCTACTCAGGATGCGGGTCAAGTTGTCGCCAATCGATTCGTCTGTATCCCACGTGAGCGCGTCCTGGACGGCGATCATTTGCTCAGCAAGCTGCTTCCCGCCGTAGGCGAAGATGAACGACTGCATAACTTCGTTCGAGCCTTCCACGATCGCGTGGATGCGGTTATCGCGCCAGGACCGCTCCACCTCGTTCTCGGCCATGTAGCCCTCGCCGCCCATCACCTGCATCACGTCGTCGATGACCTGCCAGCCGTAGTGGGAGCAGAAGACCTTCGTGATAGCCGTCTCGACCATGATGTCCTTGTCGCCGCGGTCCAGCATGCCCGTCATCATGTAAAGCATCGCGTCCATCGCGTAGGTGAGCGCCGACATGCGGGCGATCTTCTGCTGGACGAGTTCGAAGTCGGCAATCGGGCGGCCGAACTGGTAGCGCGTCTGCGCCCACTTGATGCCCTGGTCGCGCGCCGCCTTCGCCGCGCCCGTGACACCGGCCGAGAGCGTGCAGCGCCCGTAGTTGAGGCAGCTCAACGCCACCTTCAACCCCTTGCCCTCCTGGTGGAGCATGTTGTCCTGCGGCACGCGCACGTCGTTGAAGCGAAAGCGCGCCTGCCACGTCCCGCGGATGCCGGTCTTCGAGCGGTTGTTCTCGAACACCTCCACGCCGTCCATGTCGGGCGTGACGATGAGCGCGTTGACG
>JAAAPH010000133.1 GCA_009908415.1 Bacteroidota bacterium | reverse complement strand
CACGTGCAGCGAGTCGCCGCGCTCGATGCGGAAGCGCGTGCCCGGCGTGCCGTACTCGCTGCTCATCCCGCTCACCTGTTGGATGCTGTACGCTGGCACCAGCGCGTTGCGCAGACGATCGACAAGCTGAACCGGATCGGCATTGGACGGGTTGTCGACCACGACGACGTGCTCCTCGTCGAAGCCGAGGTCGACCTGTTGCACGTAGCGGAGCTGCCGCTCCATGATGAGCGCGCCCGCCAGCAGCGCAATCGACAGCGCAAACTGCACGACGACGAGCCCGCGGACGAGGCTGGGTCGAGACGGCCCGCTGCCTCGCCCCTGAAAGACCGCGACCGGTTCGAACCGCGCGAGCAGCCACGCGGGATATCCGCCGGCCACGACGCTCACGACGAACGCCAGCCCGGCGACCACGGCGATGAGGGTCGGCGCCGAGAACGCGCCGAACGTAAGCGCACGGCCAGCCAGCGCATTGAAGGCGGGCAGCAGTAGGCGGGCCAGGAGCAGTCCGGCACCGAGGGCAAAAAGCGTGATGAGAAACGCTTCGCCGAGGAACTGCTGCTGGATTTGCCCGCGGCGCGCACCCAGCGCCTTCCGCACGCCCACCTCTCGCGTACGCTGCGCCGAGCGCCCGACGGCTAGAATCGCAAAGTTGGCACAGGCCAAAAGCAGCACGAGCGCGGCGAGGCCCAGCAGCACGTAGCTGTATACGGGATGGCTCCGTTCGGTGTAAGCATTCGAAAGGTCCGGGCTCAGGTACACGTCCGTCAGCGGCTGCAGGCGGTAGCCGGTGAGCTCGGGCGCGTTGGTGTAGCCGGTGGGAATGTCGCCCCCGTGTGCCGCCACCACCGACGCCATCTGCGCGGCGACGGGGTCCGGGCGGGCGCCGTCGGGCAGCTGCACGTACGTCTCCACGTCGCGCATGCGCCAGCGCTGAAGCGTCTGCCCGCGCATCACAGCGGGCAGGGTGTAGCGCAGCGCCTCCAGCGGGAGCAGCAGGTCGAACTGCAGGCTGGACGTGCGCGGGATCGGCGCCAGCACGCCCGTCACGGTCAGGGTGCGCACCGTGTCCGGAAACGCGACCGGCAGCGGGCGCCCCACCGGGTTCGGCGTGTCAAAGAGGCGCTCGGCTGCCGGCGCCGAGAGCACCACGCCCTCGGGCGGCTGGAGCGCCGTCGCCGGGTCGCCGTGCGCGAGCGGGAAGGTGAACGCGTCGAGGAAGGCGGGATCGGCAAAGAGCGCGTCATGGTTGGTCCACACGCCACCGAGCTTCACACGGAGGGGGCGCTTGCTGATGCGCACGGCGCGCTCCACGGTCGGCAGGTGCTCCGTCAGGAGCGGCGCCAGCGGCCCATCGGTGCGGGCCGACTGCCCCGGCCCCTCCGACGCCGTGTACGTGCCCACCGCGCGATAGAGACGGTCGCTCTTCGCATGAAAGGCGTCGTGCGACCACTCGTCCCCCACGAACAGGAGCGCCAGCAGCGCCACGGCCAAGCCGAGCGCGAGTCCGACGCCGTTCACCACCGTGTAGGTAGCTTGCCGCCGCAGGGTGCGCCATGCGATCGTCAAGTAATTCTGCAGCATGGGATGGGGGATTGGGGATTGACGAGTGCGGGGCGACGATGCAATTCCCTAATCGGCAATCGAAAACCGACAATCTATTCGCTCTGCAGCGCGTTAACGGGATCCGTGCGCGCCGCCCGCAGCGCCTGGTAGCTCACCGTCAGGAGGGCCACCGTGAGCGCGAGCCCGCCGGCGAGCAGGAAGACGCCCGCACCGAGGTCGATGCGGTACGCGAAGCCCTGCAGCCACTGGCTCATCGCCCAGTACGCCACCGGTACGGCCACGACGAACGCGAGGCCCACCAGCTTCAGGAAGTCCTTCGACAGTAGGCCCACGATGCCTGCCGCCGTAGCGCCGAGCGCCTTGCGGATGCCGATCTCCTTCGTGCGCTGCTGGACCGTGTACGCCGCGAGGCCGAACAGGCCCAGGCACGCGATCAGGATGGCGAGGCCGGCGAAGGTTGTGAACAGCTGCTCCAGGCGGGCCTCGGTGCGGTACTGCGCCGCCAGGTCATCGGCTAAGAATGAGTACTCGATGGGCAGATCCGAAAAGTTGGACCACGTCGCGCGGAGGCCGTCGAGCACGTCCGCGGTCTGGCCCGGCTCGGTGCGCACGGCTACGTACTGCGGCGCACGCAGCGCCTCGTGCAGCAGGATGACCGGGCCGATCGTTTCCCGCAGCGAGGCGTAGTGAAAGTCCTCTACCACGCCGATGATTTCGAGCGGCATGTCGCCCCGCATCACGGACGCGCCCACCGCCTCCTCGGGCGAGAGGCCGAGTTCACGCGCGCCCGTCTCGTTCAGCAGCACGGCCGCCGTGTCGCTGGCGAAGGCGCGCGAGAAGTCGCGTCCGGCAGCCAGTTTGAGATCCAACGTCTCGACGTAATCGTAGCCGACGAACGTGTAGTCGAAGTTCTGTGGCTCGGCCTCGGGGCGGTCTAGCGGCCACATCGAGTTGATAAACGTCGTGCCCGGCAGCGAGAAGCCCGATGTCGCTTCAACCACGCCCGCCTGCTGCTCCACTTCCTGCTTGAACGTTTCGAGTCGTTCCTGGAAGGCGCGGTAATCGGCCTGAGACTGGATCGGCCCAGCGAGGGTCTGCACCCGATCGACGACGACCACGTTATTATCATCGAAGCCCAGGCCGGTGCTCTGCAGATACGACACTTGCTGGCTGACGACGCCTGTGCCGGCGATCAGCGCGATGGAGATGGCAAACTGAAGGACCACGAGGCCCTGCCGCAACCGCGCGCTGCCGCTACCGCTCGCCGTCGTGCCGCGCAGCGTCTCCGTCGGTGCAAAGCGGCTGAGTACGAGGGCCGGGTAGCTGCCCGAGAGTAGGCCCACCACGGCGATGAGGCCCGCATAGGCGAGCAGGTGCCCGCCCGAAAAGAGCGCGCCCGTCGCGATCGATTTGCCGGCGAGGTCGTTGAACGCCGGCAGCGTGAGCGCGCACACGCCAAGCGCCACACCCAGCGCGCCGGCCGTTAGGATCACCGACTCGCCGAGGAACTGCCCCGCGAGCTGCGAGCGGTCGGCGCCCATGGCCTTGCGCACGCCCACCTCGTTGGCCCGCTCGGTGGCCCGCGCGGTGGACAGGTTCATAAAGTTGATGACGGCCAAAAGCAGCACGAAGAGCGCCAGCCCGGAGAAGAGCAGCACGTACGTCAGGCTGCCGACGCTGCTGCCGGCCGCTAGGTCGGGCGATCCCATGCCGAGGTGAATCCCCGTGATCGGCTGCAGGTGGAGGCGCTGCGGCAAGCCCTCCTCGTCCACGTTCATGTCGTCGGGCACCACACCTCCGTCCGTGAGGTTAAAGCTGGCCAGCGAGAGAATCATCGCGTAGTCGATGTGCGTGTTCGTCGGTGGCGCCTCCACGATGCCGGTCACTTCCAATTCGTTGCCATCGTACTGAATGGTCTGCCCGACGGGGTCGGCGCCGGGGAAGTACTTCGCCGCCAGCGCCGGGGTGAGCAGCACCGTCCCGGGCCGGTCGAGGGCCGCCGCGCCGCGCACGAGGGGGAAGCTAAAGACGTCGAAGAAGCCGTCATCGGCCACGAGGACGTTCGACTCCACACCGCGCTGCGGCCCCTGCTGAATGACCCCATCCCGGTCGCCCACGCGCACGGCGGCCTCCACCTGGGGG
>JAAAPH010000129.1 GCA_009908415.1 Bacteroidota bacterium | reverse complement strand
TGGCCTTGCCGCCGCCCGAGTGCCATGCGCGCCGGTGCCCCTCCTGCGCGTCGACGGTCCACCCGATGCCATAGCCCTCGATGGCGCCGATGGTCGTCTCCTCGAAGGGCACCGAGGTCCACATCGTGGCGCCGCCGCGCAGGTCGCCCGTCTCCGGGTCGATGAGCCCCGGTAGGCCCGACGTGTGCGACATGGCCTGGCGGACGGTCACGCCGCGCCACGCGTCGGGCAGTTCGGGCAGATGCGTGTGCACCGAGTCGTCCAGCGCGATCCGCTCGTCTTCAACGAGCATCATCACGGCCGTGCCGGCTATAATCTTCGTCGCCGAGGCGAGCTGGTACATCGTCGAGTCGGTCGCCGGGCGCTCGGAGGCGCGGTCCGCCACGCCGTAGCTCGGCTGATAGACGACATCGCCGTGGTGCACGATGGCCACGGAGGCGCCGGGCACGTCGTTCGCGTCCATCACGTCCTGCACCGGAGCATCGACGGACTGCGCCCGGCCACGGGGCGACACACTCATGCCGGCCGCCGGTTGGCGGGCTGTTTGATCCAGTAGCGCATGCCCTTCCCGGCCAGCGGCTCGTCCGCGAAGCGCGGGATCACGTGGAGGTGCACGTGGAAGACGGACTGGCCGGCTACCGCCCCGTTATTCCAGCCGACGTTGTAGCCATCAGGGGCGTGCGCCGCATCCAGGCGCTGCTTCGCCCGTTGCAGGAGATCGAACGTGGCCGCCCACTCGGCTTCGGTGAGGTCGAAGACCGTCTCGCGGTGGGGCTTCGGGACGATGATGCCAGAGCCGACGAGCACGGGCTGCGGCTGCTGGATGAACCGGCCGTGGGCGTTCTCCAGCACAACGCGCTGGCCGTCAACGTCCTCGGGGCGGCAAAAGGGACACATGATGGGGCGCTTTATATCGTGGGAAGAAGGCGGTCCCAATGCTCGACAGGCTCATGGCTGTATCGTTTTATGAGGGGGCTTTAGATCCAGGTCGTCGAGCCTGTCGTGGTACCGGCGCGGGTCCAGCTCGCGAACGCGCTGTAGCGCTCGGCGCGTGGCCTTCGGATGCGGCCCACAGGCGGTGGCCCCGAGACGCGCGTGTTCGACGACCTCGCCCTGCCCGATTGGGGCAACTGGGCCGTCACGGGCGACGGGCTCTACTTCGTCCGCCGTGGCGGCGATGGGACGACGGTTGCCTTTCACGACTTCGCGACGGGCACAAATCAGACGGTGGCGTCCATCCCGACCATTGCAAGCCCGAGCCTTGAAGTGTCGCCCGACGGACAGCAACTCCTCTACGCCCGCATCGAGCAAAGCAACAGCGATCTCATCGCGGCGACCCTTGAGTGAGCGGCGTCGTGGGGCCATGCGGGTACCGCTTACCCGGCCGCCCGACGCGCAGCCTCGGTGGACCGTAGAAACGCGCCCAGCGTGGACCGTACGGCGTCGGGCGCCTCCTCCTGCGGCAGGTGGCCCGCGTCGGGAAAGGTGGTCGTCTGTACGTTGTCGAACACGCCCTGCCAGCGCTGCAGCGCGTCGCGGCCGAAGCCCGGGTCCTGCTCGCCCCAGAGGAGCTGCGCCGGAATGTCGCGCAGCAGCGTGCGCCGGCCCCAGAGCGACGCGTACCAGTCGCTGGCGCCTGCGAGGTCGCGGGCGAACACCCACGGCGCGTGCCGGTCGGCCCGCGTCGGAAAGGGGCGCTGGTAGTGGGCGTGCACGGCAGGATCGAGCGGCTGGTGCGTGAGGGCGGGCAGCATCACGTTCGGGGAGAAGTTCCAGCGCGTGTAGAGCCACCGCCCCAGTCGCGTGCCGAAAAAGCGGCTCGCCCATCGGGCCGAGGCGTCGGTGCGCGGCCACATCCACGTGTTGAAGAGCGCCAGCCGGGTGATCTGCTCCGGCCGGTCCAGCGCTAATGAGAGGCCGATCGGCCCGCCGAAGTCGTGAACCACGAGCGCGAACCGGTCCAGCCCGAGGCGGTCGATGAGGGCGCGCAGATGATCGGCTTGCCGCTTCGGAGCGACGGCGTCCGTTTCGGGCTTCTCCGAGAGCCCAAAGCCGAGCAGGTCGGGCGCGATGACGCGGTGGTCGTGCCGCAGGTCGTCGATGATGCGGCGGTACAGAAACGACCACGTGGGGGTGCCATGTACGAGCAGCACGGCCGGCCCCGTGCCCACATCCACGACGTGCATGCGGCCGGCGCCGGTGTCGACGTAGGACGAGGGGAACGGATAGGCGGAGCGGTCCAGCCAGTCGAAATCGGTCATGGTATCGAGGGAAGAAAGTTTTCGCGTAGGGAATCATTTCAGTGCATCGCATGCGGCCCGGCGCGGGGGGCACCGCCGCGCGTACGCATTCGGGCAGGGACGCAAGGCCTTGCGTCCGTACACGTCCGAGCTTGGGGAAATGTGAGCTAGCAATCAGCCAGCAATCGTTGCAAAGCGTGCCACGATGCGGTCCGCGGCCGCGTCGAGCGGGTAGGAGGCCGGCGTGCGGACGTAGTGCTGGCTGACCCCGTCGATGCAGGCGAAGAGGAGGCGCGCGTCCAGCGCCGGGTCGTCGCTGCCGAGCGCCGTGCAGATGGCCCGCAGCCGGGCGTGGATTGTGCCGTACAGCGCATCGATGTCATCGCGCAGGGCGGCCAGCGCCTCGGGCTGATGGCGGAGGCTGTAGAGCAGCTGCCAGAAGGCGCGATGGTCACGCACGAGCGCTAGGCTCGTGGTGACGAACGCCCGCAGCCGATCGGTGGGTGGACCCGTCGCGTCGAGTGCGGCCAGCGACGTGTGCACCTGCTCCATGCCGGCGCGCACGATGGACTGCAAGAGGTCCTGCTTCCCGTCGAAGTAATTGTACGCCAGCCCGAGCGACACGTCCGCCGCCTCGGCGATGGCGCGCATCGACGTGGCGGAATAGCCGCGCTCCGCGAACAGCGTGTGGGCGGCGCCCTGGATGGCCATCGCGCGATCGGTCTCAGCAGGCATAGTTACTCGAATTGAATGAACGTTCGTTCAACATGTATTCGCTTGACGAGCGGCAGGGTTCCCATCGGGTGGGTGACATCGGGGCGGATCGGTGGAGGGGGCCAGATGCGGCTCGCTGCAGGCAGATGCAACTCGCTGCATGCGCCCGATCCATCGCCCCTAGCGCCCATTGAGCAAGGTGCATCGTCGCCAGCGAGGGCGGCGGGCTGAATACTTCTCGAATCGAAACCGAGTGGTTCCCATGCTTCCCATACGTCGTCAACCCTCGATCTCGTCTTCGTTCACAAAATGCTCGCTTCCACGCCTCATGATGGGTTTGGGGCTCCTTTTATTGGGCGTACTGCTAGCTCCAGACCGCGCGCGAGCACAGCAGCAGGATAGTCCGTCGTACTGGAAGCAGCACCTCGACAAGCAAGTCGATGAACTGGTGGAGTCGTCCAATCCGGCCCTGCGTGCGGAGGGCATGCGGCTGGTCATCAGCCTTGCATCGGAGGACGAGGCGACCATCGACTTCTCGGAGACCCGCGGCGCGCTCTACGACGTGTTCTTCAACCGCACGTATTCCGACGAGCAGCGGATTCTGGCGCTGTCGGCGCTTGATGCCATCGGCAGTGACCGAATGACGAAGGTGTTGGCCGACTGGGTGGACGAGGCGTCCTCAGACCGCATCCGCCGCCACGTCCTTCTTACGCTGGAGCAGCAATCCTAGCGTGACGATGCACCGTGCGCCAGGGGGCTCGGCCAAG
>JAAAPH010000122.1 GCA_009908415.1 Bacteroidota bacterium | reverse complement strand
CCATGTCATGCAGCCTCGATGCGCGTGGGGACACGGCTGATTTTAGGCTAGCGGTGTCTACTTCATAGGACGGTTGGAGGGTTCGGCGGGCGTGCTCCGCGCTCATTGGGTGAAGGGCGCTGGGGCCATCGCCTGCCCGGTCTGTCGTTGTGGCCCCCAGAAAGTCCACCAGGTTGAAGATGCGGACGGAACGCAGGGTCGCCGGGGGATGTGCCAGACGACAAACGCGTCGGCGTATTGAACGAGGCGGGATGGCAAAGAAGAGGCGCGCCATGGGGCAAAGTCCTGCCCGGGCCCGATGCGGTGGCTATGGGACCGCATGCGGTAGAGCGTCGTCCGGTGCGGAGGCGGGCGCGAGCGGGACGCGGTCCAAAAGCGCCGTGAAGCGCGGGGACGAACGCAGCGGATCCAGATGCGGGTGGAGGTGGAGGTAGATGACGTACGGGTCGCGCGTGGAGACGGCTTCCTCCAGCAGCGATAGGGCCGAGGCGGGGCGGTCCAGGGCCGCGTGGACGAGGGCCAGGGCAAAGGGCGACACAAAGCGCTGCGTGGAGCCGGATTGGAGCTCGTCCAGCAGCGCCTCGGCCTCGGCCGCGTGGCCGGCCAGGGCGTGGGCCCGCGCGAGTTCGGCGAGCCACAGCGGGTTGCGCCCGCCCATCTGGAGGGCCCGCTCGTGGGCTGCGAGCGCCGCGTCGTGGTGGCCCTGTAGTTCGTGTGCTAGGCCGAGGAAGACGTGGGCCACGGCAAAATGGGGCGCCCGGTCAAGCAGCCGCCGGTACTGGGCAGCGGCCCGTTCATACTGCCGTGCAAACAGGTGGGCCGATCCCCGATCCATGGGAATGGCGTGGGAGAGCGGGTCGAGCGCGAGCGCACGCTCCAAGTGCCGAAGGCCGGCGTCGGGTCGTCCCGTGAGTGCCAAAAACTGCCCGTATCCGTGGTGGGCGCCGGCGTAGTGGGGCTTCAGGGTGAGGGCGCGCTGGAAGTGACGCTCGGCCGCGGGGGCGTCCCAGTCGTACTGCCAGGCAACGAGCGCGAGCGTGGCGTATGCCTCGGCCAGCGTGCTGTCGATCCGGAGCGCCTGCTCGGCCGCTGCCCGGGCCTGTGGAAACGTCTCGGCAGGCGTCCGGCCACTGTACCACACGAGCAGGCTGTACGTCTCGGCCAGCCCCAGGTAGGCCAGGGCGTAGGTGGGGTCATGGTCCAGGGCGTCGCGGTAGAAGTCGATGCTGCGCTGCAAGCCGGCATCCGTGCGCTGGTTCCAGTAGTAGCGGCCCTTGAGGTAGGCCGCGTAGGCGGCCGTGTCGTTCGTGTAGTTTATGGCGAGGCGGGATGCAGCGCCCGGCGATAGCTCGGGGGTCAGGGTCTGGGCCACCTGCGTCGCGATGGCGTCCTGGACGGCAAACACATCGGTGAAGGGCGCTTCGAACGAGGCCGACCAGAAAGCCCGCGTCTCTGCCACGTCAATCAGTTGCATCGTGAGGCGGAGCCGCCCCGCCTGCTGCTGGAGAAATCCGCTGAGGACGACGTCTACCCCGAGGGCCTGCCCTGCCGCGATGGGGTCGGCGTCGGGCGCCTGAAACGGGAGCACCGCACCCGTCGGGCGCACGATGAGCGGCTCCAGGTTGCCGAGCTTCGTGACGATGGCGTCGGCAATGCCGAGGCGCAGGTAGGCCGGCGGCATCGTCGTCGAAGACGTATCGCCGGAAGGCGGGGTCGGGAACGCTTGCAACGGGAGGACGGCGAGGGCGCGCGGCGCGGCGTGCTCCGGCCCCACGCGCCCCCAGGTGAGCACAACGCCGAGCACGATCAGAAGCGCGACCCCGATGCCGACGCGCCACGCTGAGGCCCCACGTCGTAGCCACTCGGCGAAAGCGTTTGGGGCCGCGGCGGGCAAGGGCTGCGGCGCCGCCTCGCGCGGGAGCACGTCCACATCGCCTCGGAAGCGATAGCCGTGCCCGATGACCGTTTCGATATAGCGCCCGTCGCGTGCTGGTTCGTCCAGCGCCGCCCGCACCTTCGAGATGTTCACGCTGAGGTAGTTCTCCTCGACGACGGTGTCGGGCCATATGGCCGTCATGAGCTCGTCCTTCGTGACGAGGTGCCCGGCCCGCTCCACGAGCACGACGAGCGTGTCGAATGCCTTTGGGGTGAGCTCGACGGGGGTGTCGCCGCGCACCAGTCGCCGCTCCGATGGGTCGAGGCGAAACGGCCCGAACGTGTACACGGGCGCGTCCCAATCGCCGTTGGGCCGAGGGACCGGGTCCGAGGAAGGAGAGCGTGGCATGGTGCAGGCAGCGTCCTGGGGAGCTTTAGGACGAATTTAAGACGGCTTTAAGCCGGGTGCCAAGGACTTTAGGGCCACCGGGTGTGATCCTTTGCCCCAGCATCGCACGCCAACGCGCAGCGCCTGATGCCGCGGCATGCATTCCTTGAACCGACGATCCCCAGCTTGCCATGACCGACTTCTGCTCCGTCACATCGCGTCGAATCACGCCCGGGCTACTGATGGCAGGGCTTTGCCTCCTGATCGCGGCGTGCGGCGGCAGAGCGCCAGCTTGTGAGGCCGTGCAGGGCACCGTCGCCGGCCGGTCGGTGCCTGTGCTCAACGATGCGGGCGTGCCCACCGGATTTCAGGTAGAGAAGGCCACCGTCGCCGGCAGCGTCGCGGGGACGTCGAGCGCGACGTTCACCGTGGTGCGTGCGGACGAAGGGGGCACCATGCATCTCACCGGCTCGCACACCTTCTGGGATGGCGCCGACCAATTTCTCTTTCGCACCCGCGATGAGGGGCAAACGACCCCCGACGGGTACGTGGAAAACCAAATGACGATCATCGAAGGCGCCACGGGCAGCCTCACGACGACGGGCGCCGTCGATCCGAAAACCGGGACCCTCACGCTCAGCTATGAGGGCGAGGTGTGCCGGCCGTGACACGTTTGCACACCATTTTCCGATAGACATTCTCCGATAGATAGAACGAGCAGTCCCGTCAAAGAAGCGCGGCGGCCGCAGCTCGACCTGCACAGTCCTGTCCACTACGAACGAAGCAAATTGCCATGCGCGTCGTGATACATGCCTTCATCCTGGTCGTTTTCTTGGCTTCCGGCGCCCAGGCCCAAGGGCTCTCGGGCACTATCCAGCAGCCGCAGTGGGGGGTCACCTTCACGATGCCGGACGGGTGGGTCGGGCAGCAGGGACCAGAGGGCTACCTCTTCGGCTCCCACACCGAGCGGGGCTTCGTCCTGATCCTGCCGCATGAATACGCCACGCTGGAGGCGTTGCGCGCGGAGGCGCAGAAGGGGCTGGACGACGGCTTCGGGACGCGCCTGGAGGTGGAGGATGCCATCCAGGCGTTTGGCGAGCGCGGGCTGGCTGCGGCGCTTCGGGGCCAGGTCGAGGGGCAGCCGGCGCAGGCCTACGTCGTCAGCGTGCTGGGCCCGTCGGGCGGCGGTGTCACCGTGCTATCGGCCGTGGAGCCGGCGTATTACACGGAGGCCGTGGCCCAGCGCACCGAGCAGATCGCGCAGAGCATCAAATTTACGGCGCCCGCGTCCGCATCGCCGGCCGGGTCGGACTGGGCGGCGTCGCTCAAGGGCAGCCGCCTGACCTACATGTACAGCTATTACAGCGGCGGGGCGAGCGGCGACTACGTGGGCGCCTCCGAGGAAACGATCATCGATCTCTGCTCGGCGGGCCACTTCTTCTACAGCGGCAGCCACGCGCTCGCCGTCGATGGCGGGGCGGGCAGCGGCTACAACGCCAGCGGCTACGGCGGCGGGGGCGACCAGGGCCAGGGGCGGTGGACCGTCGTCCAGCAGGGCGGGGAGCCGACGCTGCAGCTCACCTTCCCGTCCGGCGAGGTCGCGACCTACGCGATCAGCTACCCCGATGAGGAGCTGCACCTCAACGGCGAGCGCTTCTTCTGGACGACGCACAGCAGCCCGGCCGACTACCGCCCGCAGTGCCCGTAATGGGGCGTCGTCTATGCCTCACCGATTTCTTCGACGGCCAATCCAGACTGATCCATGCATTATTCCATACTCCGTCCGTTGCTCTCGTGTGCATTACTAGGGGTTGCGTTGCACGTGCTGGCGCCGGCGGCCGCCGTGCAGGCCCAAGTGCCCGAAACCATTGCCTACCAGGGCTACCTGACCGATGCGGCCGGCGCCCCCCTCACCGAAACGAACGCCACGTTGTTCTTCCGGCTGTATGATGCCGCGGAGGCAGGCACGATGGTCTGGTTTGAGAAGCAGACCGGCGTCGCCGTCAACCAGGGCGTATTCGCCGTGCAGCTCGGCCGCATCGAGCCGCTCTCGCCGGGGCTCATGGCCGAGCCGCTGTTCCTGAGCATTGCCCTGGGGGGCGAGGAGGCGGAGGAGCTCGCCCCGCGGGTGCCATTGACGGCCGTGCCGTACAGCGTACGGGCGGCGCAGCTAGACCCCGGCGCCCTCAAGGCCGGTACGAATGTGACCATCGCGCCGGATGCGGACGGCGCGCTCGTCATTGCTGCCGAAGGCGGGGGGAGTGGCGGCGACGCTTGGCAGCTCGGCGGCAACGCCGGCACGGATCCGGCCACCGACTTCCTGGGCACGACGGACGACGCGCCGCTGGAGATGCGGGTCGACAAGGCCCGCGTGCTGCGCTTGGAGCCCGCAACGATCGATGAGGGGCCGAACCTCATCGCGGGGTGGAGCCAAAACGGCGTCGGCGAGGGCGTGGCCGGCGCCACCATCGCGGGGGGTGGGGACCCGGACGGGGGCGGTACCGCCCGCCCGAATCGGGTGGAGGCGGACTACGGCACCATCGGGGGCGGGAAGGGCAACACGGCCGCCGGCTCCGGCGCGACGGTCGGCGGCGGAGATCGCAACGCCGCGACCGGCAGCCAGGCGACGGTGAGCGGCGGGCTGCTCAACGCCGCCGCCGGGTTGCACGCTACGGTGGGCGGCGGCATCGACAACGCCGCGCAAGAGCGGAATAGCACCGTAGCGGGCGGCTCCAACAACGCGGCCACGGCATCATCGAGCACCGTGACGGGCGGGGCGAACAACGAAGCCAGCGGTCCATCCAGCACGGTCGGGGGCGGACTCCTCAACGTCGCGAGCGGCGTCCGGGCGACGGTGCCGGGCGGCCAGGGCAACCACGCGCGGGGCGATTTCAGCTTTGCGGCCGGATTCAACGCGCGGGCCGCCGCCGAGGGGGCCTTCGTGTGGTCGGACAACGCGCTGCCGGCCGCCGACTCGCTCGTCACCACGGCGCCGCACCAGTTTCTCATCCGCGCCACGGGCGGCGTCGGCATCAACACAAACGCGCCCACCGCGCCGCTCACCGTGGCGGGCCTCATCGAGTCGACCGCCGGCGGCTTCAAGCTGCCGGACGGCTCGGTGTTGGATGAGGCCAGCGACCTCAGCGGCGGCACCGCCTGGCAACTCGGCGGCAACGCCGGCACCGATCCGGCGACGGATTTTCTGGGCACGACCGATGATACGCCGCTGGAGCTGCGCGCCAACGGGCAGCGGGTGATGCGCTTTGATCCCGCCCCGGGGCTTGACGGTCCCAATGTGATTGGTGGATGGCGCGGCAATAGCGTGTCGTCCGGCGTGGTGGGCGCAACCATTGCGGGCGGCGGGGACCCCGATCGTGGCGGCGATCCGGAGCCGAATCGAGTCACGGCGGACTACGGTACAGTAGGGGGCGGCACAGACAACATGGCCGGCGGCGTCCGGGCGACGGTCAGCGGAGGGGATGCCAACAGTGCCGGAGGAGTCCAGGCGGCGATCGGGGGTGGGTTTGCGAACACGGCGAGCGGATCAAGCGCAACCGTAGCGGGGGGACTTCGCAACGCCGTGGTCGTCGCGCAGGGAGGAACAATAGGCGGCGGCGAGTGGAACGTGGTCCGAGGTCGGGGAGCAACCGTGCCTGGTGGGAGAGAAAACCGAGCCCGCGGTGATTATAGTTTCGCCGCTGGATACTATGCTGTCGCACGAGGCGGCCATGACGGATCCTTCGTGTGGTCGGACAACTCGCAATCGGCTGCCGACTCGCTCATCACCACGGCCCCGCACCAGTTCCTCGTGCGCGCCGCCGGCGGCGTCGGTCTCGGCACAAACGCGCCGGCCACGCAGCTGCACGTCGCCACCGCGCGCAACGGCTCCGATCAGGATCCCGCCCAGCACGTCGCCCTGATCGAGAACACGTCCACGGGGACCAGTGCAGATGTGCTGGCGCTCAAAACCGGCCGCTCCGTGCTACCCGGCACGAACGTGAACTTTGTCACCTTCTTCGACGGGAGCGAAAACGTCGTTGGCCAGATCCAGGGCAACGGCAGTGGCGGCGTGGCCTTCGCCAGCTCGTCGGGCGACGTTGCCGAGTACCTGCCGCGTCTGCATGCGGGCGAGTCCATCCAGCCGGGCGACGTGGTCGGCGTCGTGGGCGGACGGGTCACCAAGCAAACCGCCGGCGCCGAGCACGTGATGGTCGTGTCGAACCGGGCCATCGTCGCGGGCAACCTGCCGGAGGACGGCACGACGGCCGGGCACGAACTCGTCGCGCTGCTGGGCCAGGTGCCGGTGCGGGTGCGCGGCCCCGTCGATGCCGGCGACATCGTCGTACCCTCGGGGCGGGAGGACGGCACGGCCGTGGCCATCGCGCCCGCGGCGATGCAGCTTGCCGATCATGCACAGGTGATTGGACGGGCATGGGAGGCGGCGTCCGGCACCGGCGTGCACACGGTGACGGTGGCCGTGGGCCTCGACCGGGTCGGCGCGCTCGTCGAACAGCTCCAGCGCCAGCAGGCACAGATCGACGCGCTCCACCGGAAGCTCGACGCGCAGACCGGTCGGTTCGAGGCGCAGCAAGCACAAATCGATGCGCTCCGCACTCGGCTTGATGCTCGTCCGGTCGCGCGCCACAATCAAGCGCGCCACGATCGATAATCTCTTCTTTCGCTCGGATACCCACGTTCCCGTCTGCCCGCACCATGACGACGCTGAAAATCATCCTCGTAGGCAGCTTGCTTCTTGGGGTCGGGACCGCGCCGCTTTACGCCCAGACCGCCGTGTTGCAGGCAAGCGCTTTCGGAAGCGGCGCCGGCGTCGCCGCAACGGGCGCGCACCAGGTCCGAAGCACCGTCGGCCCGATAGCAAGCCCGTCCGTGCTCGGCACCGCCGATGTGCTGCACGGCGTGGGCTTCTGGTTCGCCGTGCGCAGCACGGACACGGTGCTCCCGGTGGAGTGGATGGACTTCGCTGCACGGGCCGACGGCGAGGCGATCCTGCTCACGTGGCGCACGGCCTCGGAGACGAACAACGCGGGCTTTGCCGTCGAGCAGCACCAGGCCGCCGATGGCACGTGGCGGTCGGTTGGGTTTGTCGAAGGCGCGGGGACGACGACCGAACCGCAACGCTACCGGTATCGCGTGGCAGATCCTGGGCTCGGTGCACATCGCTTTCGGCTCCGGCAGGTGGACCTCGATGGGGCCTTCGCCTACTCCGGGGAGGTGGACGTGACCGTTGCATTGGCCGAGCCGTTCCGGGTTAGTCCCGTCTACCCCAACCCGGTTGCCGGGCGGGCAGCGGTAGACGTCGCCGTGCGGGAGGAGCAGCCCATCCGAGCCGAACTCTACGACCTGCTCGGGCGGCGGGTGGCCACGGTGTATGATGGACCTGTGGCGCCCAACCGGGCCCTCCGGATGACCGTGGATGGACGCGCATTGGCGAGCGGAATGTACCTGCTGCACGTGGCGGGGCCGGACTTTGCCGTCACCCGGCGCCTGACGATCGTGCGATAGGGGGCGCCGGCGTGGAACTGGGCTGTTGGCGGCTCGGTAGCACCTGCAGCCCGTATCTGCAGCATTTCCCCGCTCGCTCCGCCGGTGACGTTTCTCGATCCGTTCGTTCTGCTTGGTCTTGCGGCCGCAGCGGTACCGCTTCTGGTGCACCTCTTCAACCTGCGCCGCCCCCGAAGCGTCGACTTCAGTTCGCTGGAATTCTTGCAGTCGCTGCAGCAGCGGACGATGCAGCGCGTGCGGATCAAGCAGTGGCTGCTCTTGGCGCTCCGCATGCTGGCCATCGCCTGCCTCGTGCTCGCCTTTGCGCGGCCCACGCTCACGGGCAACCTGGCCGGCACCGTCGGGCAGGCGCGCACCTCGTGGGCCCTGGTCGTCGACAACTCGCTGTCGATGACGCTGCGCGACGGCCAAGGGGGCTATCTGGAGCAGGCGAAGGAGGCGGCCACGAGTATCGTGGAGGCCATGGGCCGTGAGGATGAGCTCTTCGTGCTCACCACCAGCGGCGCGTCGGAGGAGGGGGCGGCCGCGTATCAAAGCGCCGCGGCGGGGCGTGAAGCCATCACAACCATCGAACCGCAACCCGGCGGGAGGAGCGCTGCCCGGGGGGTGGCCCGTGCCGTCGAACGGCTCCAGGATGCTGCGTATCTGAACAAAGAAATCTACGTGCTTACCGACGGCCAGCAGAGCACCCTGGCCGACTCGGTGGCGGCCGACGTGCCCGATGACATTGGCGTGACGTTCGTGCCCATCGGCGATCGACAGCATGCGAACGTGGCCGTTACCGCCGCGCAGGTGCAGAGCCGCATCGTGGAGGTCGGGCAGCCCGTGGAGGTCCAGGCTACGATCACGAATTATGGGACCGAAGCGCTCGATGGGTATGTGGCCAGCATGTATCTGCAGGGCGAGCGGGTCGCCCAGGCGACCGCTACCCTCCAGCCGGGTCAGTCAACCACCGTCACGTTCACAGCTACGCCGCAGCAGCGCGGGTGGCTTGCCGGCACGATCGAGATCGAGGACGACGCCTTCGCGCACGACAACGTGCGCCACTTCGTACTGCACGTGCCGCGGGAGCGGAGGCTGCTTGTCGTGCGCGGCGACGGCGTGGCCACGCGTTACCTGGACCTTGCGCTCTCGCCCGAGCTCGTGCAGGGCCGCCTCGCGTTCCGTACCGAGTCCATCCCCGAGAACGCACTCGCCGCAACGTCACTCGGCGGATATGACGCCGTCGTACTCGCCGGACCGACGACGTTGTCCAGCGGGGAGGTCACCGCCCTCGCGCGGTATGTGGAGGCCGGCGGCGGGCTGCTCCTCTTCCCGAACCAGCGTGCGCAGGCGGCGGATTACAATGCGCTCTTCGATCAACTTGGCGGCGGGCAGTTCAGCGGATTCAGCGGGTCGCTCGGTGAAGCGCGTCCGATTGCCACATTCGGCCGCGTCGATTTGCAGCATCCGCTCTTCGAGGGCGTCTTTGACCAAGCGGGGGCGCCGGATGAGGACGTTCAGGTGGAGCGTCCCGACATTTATTACGCCATGAACTACTCACCGAGCGGCGGATCGGCGCAGACGCTCATCGAGCTCTCGAACGGGTTTCCGTTCCTGCAGGAGCTGCGCCATGGCAGCGGAGTAGCGTTGCTCGCCGCCGTCGCCGCCGATCCGCAGTGGAGCGATCTGCCGGTGCGCGGGCTCTTCATTCCCTTGCTGTACCGGTCGGTGTACTACCTCTCCGCGGGCGAATCCGTGGCGGGGGAGCAGCTGACCGTGGGGCAGCCCGGCGAGTTGCGCATTACGGGCGTGTCCGAGGCCGCGCCCATTCGCCTCGTTGGTCCCGATGGCACCGAGCGCACCCCGGAGCAGCGCACCCTCTTTGGGGCGACGCTGATCCAGGTGGACGCCTCGACGCAGACGCCCGGTCTCTACGACGTCCGGGCCGGCGATACGCTGGTGCGGCGGGTTGCGCTCAACCTCGACGCGCGCGAGTCGGACCTGCGCACGGCGCCTCCCGAAGAGGCCGCCGGCACGCTGTCGGACGCGCTGGGCCACCCGGTGGGCACGCTGGACCTGGGCGCCGGCAGTGTGCCGGTGGTCGAAACCATCCGGCAGCAGCGTGTGGGGACCGAGGTCTGGAACGTCTTCTTGCTCCTGGCGTTGGGGTTTTTGATCACTGAGATGCTCGTTGCCAGTCAGTGGAAGCCGGAATCAGCAACGGCGTAAGCACCCGGCTGTCCGTCCCGTCGGACTGGAGGCGACGGCCCCCTGCCTCTTCTGAGACTGACTATATTGGGTTGACGCTTTACGCCCATGGATACGGCTAATCTGCTCGCCATCGTCCATCTAACGCTGCTTGCCGCGTTCGTCGGGGTCGCGTCGCTGTCTATGCTGCTCACGGTCATCAGTCACCTGCGCGTGCGCCGGATGTTGCTTTCGTGGCGGGGGGGACGGTGGTACGGCATCCCGGTCGGGCCCACCTGCTTTCTGGCTGCCACCCTCATCGGGCTCGGCTACGTCGTGATTCAGGGCCAGCCGGTCCGGCCCAGTGTGCTTCTGGGCTATCCGGCCGGCGGGGCGTTCTGGCTGGTCGCGGCCTATCTGGCGCGTTCGGTCATCGTCACGGAGTATGGCATTATCCACGACATCAACCGCATCAGTCAGGCCGTGGCATGGGCCCAGATCGTCGACTACTTTACGGTTGACGCAGACCGGGGCGTGCGGTACGTCTTCCTCTACACCGAAGCGAATGGCCCGCAGCGGCATCGGCTGGAGGTCACGGTGCCGGCCGCCCGCGCCGACGCCTTCCGGCGTCTCGTCGAGGCCAAGCTGAACGCCCGGTTTGCATTCACCCCCCGCGCAGTTTCTCGCTCGGAGGACGTTTGAGCCGGTTGGGGGCGGGACACCCCCTCGTCCAACCCGCCGCCCGCTCGTGCGTTTTGGCAACCGTTGAGCCGGGGCATGGATGCAACATCACGTCCGGAAATGGATATCAAGACTACCCGCTAGGAGGTGATTGGCTACCCGCCGCGCCTCTCGCAATTTTCCCTCAGTAAGCGCTATCTGCCTTTGTATACCACGCAGGATCCGACGCCTGAGACCGCGATCATCGTTGGCGTCATCACGCCAGAAGCATCGCGCTGGGACGTGCGCGACCATCTCAACGAGCTGGAGCAACTCGCCCGCACGGCCGGTGCGGATGTCACCGATCGTGTGACGCAGTCGCTCTCCAGCATTAACCCGGCCACGTTTATCGGGTCCGGGAAGGTGAAAGAAATTAAGCACCTGGTGAAGGAGCGTGACGCCGACCTCGTCATCTTCGACGACGACCTCTCCCCGGTCCAGATCCGCAACATCGAGCAGCAGATCGGCTGCAAGCTGCTCGACCGGTCCGGGCTGATCCTCGACATTTTTGCCAACCGGGCCCAGACGGCCGCGGCGAAGACGCAGGTCGAATTGGCCCAGCTTCAGTACCTGCGCACGCGCCTGACCCGGCGGTGGACGCACCTGTCGCGGCAGGAGGGCGGTATCGGAACGAAAGGGCCGGGCGAGACGCAGATTGAGACCGATCGCCGCCTGATCGATAACCGCATCTCCAAGCTGAAGGAGCAGCTTGAAAAGATCGATCAGCAGCGCGTCACGCAGCGGAAGGGGCGGTCGAAGCACACGCGCGTATCCTTCGTGGGGTATACCAACGCGGGGAAGTCCACGCTCATGAACGCGCTCTCCGATAGCGACGTGCTGGCCGAGAACCGGCTGTTCGCCACACTGGATGCCACGACGCGCAACGTCACGCTCGACGGAAACAAAGAGGTGCTCATCTCCGACACGGTCGGGTTCATCCGGAAGCTGCCGCACCGCCTGATCGAGAGCTTCAAGAGCACGCTCGACGAGGTGCGGGAAAGCGATGTGCTCGTCCACGTCGTGGATGTAACACATCCGCGATTTGAGGACCACATGAGCGTGGTGCAAGAAACACTCGACGAGCTCGGTGCGAAAGACAAGTCCACCTTGGTCGTCTTCAACAAGATCGACGCGCTGGAGGAGCGCAACCTCCTTCAGATGCTCCGCCGCGAGCATCCAGACGCCTCGTTCGTGTCCGCGCTGCGCGGCATTGGGCTCGATGACATGAAGCAGGACCTGCTGGCCGTCATCGAGAAGGACTTCGTCGAACGGGTGGCATACGTACCGGTGACTGCGCCGAAAGCGATATCCAATATCCACCGCCTGGCCGATGTTGTTGCCGAGGACTACATGTACGCCAAAAACGGGACGAACGGGGCAGCACCGCAGGCCGTCGCACGCATGCAGTTTCGTGTGGCCAAGAAGCATGACCAACGCATTGGACGCATGCTCGAAGACTTTGCCGAGCTGGAACCGCTGGAGCAGGATGAGATGCACGCCGAATAGTGGTTATATCCTCTCCGTGGCTCATCGAGTGACTGCGCCCTGCGCTCGGTTGCTGCGGCACGGCGATTGCACCATCACAACAGTGAAGACGAACTGCCATCCTGACACTCCCTGTAGGCGCCCACGCTTACACCACTGAGTCTCTATCGTCATGAAAGTTCAGGACGTACTTAGTACTTCTACTCCGGCCCTTCACGCCGACGACACGGTCGAACACGCCTATGGCCTCCTGATGGAGCATCGCGTGCGCCATCTGCCGGTTCTCGATGAGGAGAACCACCTGACCGGAGTCATCTCGGAGACTCAACTGATGGACGCGCCGAGCGCTGATGCCGAAGTCGGCCACCTCGTCCGGGCCCGCCCGGTCAGCATTCATCCGGATGCGCATATTTTCGATGCAGCCCGCATCATGGTCGAGCACAACCTGACGACGCTTTCCGTCACGCGCGAAGGCATGGAGTACGTGGGGCTCCTCAAGCGGCACGATATCTTCGACCGCTTTGCGCAGATGCTCGCCACGCAGGAGCCCGGGGCCATCCTGGCCCTGGAGGTGGATCCGCGCGACTACGCCCTGGCCAAGCTCATCCATACCATCGAGCAAAACGGGGCCAAGGTGTTGGCCGTCGCCTCCGAGTCGCCCGACGAGACCTCGGACAAGATTCGCGTGACGCTCAAGCTGAACGTGACCGACATCACCCGCGTGCGCCACGTCATCGAGCATCACGGATATCGCATCGTCGCATCCTTCAGCGAGGACGACGAGGAAATGCTGGAGCGCGCCCAAGCCTTCATGCGCTATCTCGAAGTGTAAGGCGCTCGTTCAACCGATGCCCCCCGGAAAGGAGGTCTCCCTGAGGCCTCCTTTTCCTGCTTGGGGCAAGCCGAACCGAGTGTTTGTCCTCTCGCGTGTCTTTCCACGACCCTGAAAACGATGAGTCGAGACGACGCCAGCGCCCCCCCTCCGAAGGAACATGCCGTCCTTCAGACGATGGCTCTGCTCGCCACCCTGTCGACGGCCGAGGACGTGCGCACGGCCATCGCCGAGCGGCGCGCCGGGCGCGACCCCTCCGCGCAGGAGCCGCAGCCGGTCGCCGTGTCGTATCTCAGTACGGCCGCGCCCGCGTTGCAGGAGCTGCTCATGCAGCTGCTCTTGAGCCACGTGAACCTCCGCTTCGACCACGACGAGGCGCTGGCTCTGGCCGTGCGCCACTTCGATGAGCGGATGAAGCTGCGGCGCATCGTGCGGTTGCTGCAGGGCATGCATCAGCGATTGCTGAGCCTCTACCCGACGGTTTCTGAAGAGCTCGTCGAAGAGGCCCGCCTCGTCCATCGGGACGCAGAGGCCCTGCTCGACAGCGACGTCGAGCCGTTCATCGACCAGCTCGGGGCCGTGTTGGAGCGCGGCCTCAGCTTGGCCGCGTGGACCGAGCACGAGCTGCCCGTGTGATCCCGCCGGCGCGTGGGCTTCACCTCTTCTCCGCGGGCCGCATGCCGAACAGTGGGCCAACTAGAACGTTACATTATAGACTGTAGCGTTGCTGCAGCATTCCCCGCCTTCTTCGGACACCCTCCCTCACCGCTTCGGTCGAGTTATGAGTCAAGAACACGATCTTCCCATCAGTCCCTATGCGGCCTCGAACATCCAGGTGCTCGAAGGCCTGGAGGCTGTGCGCAAGCGCCCCGCCATGTACATTGGCGATGTGGGCATCCGCGGCTTGCACCACCTCGTCTACGAGGTGCTCGACAACTCGATTGACGAGGCGCTCGGCGGCTACTGCGACCACATCGAGGTGCACATCCACGAGGATGGGTCCGTGACGGTGTCCGATAACGGCCGCGGCATCCCGGTCGACCAGCACCCGACGGAGAACCGCTCGGCGTTGGAAGTGGTGATGACCGTGCTCCACGCCGGCGGCAAGTTCGACAAGAAGAGCTACCAGGTGTCCGGCGGCCTGCATGGGGTGGGCGTCTCCTGCGTGAACGCGCTCGCCACCAAGTTCGTGGCCACCGTGCGGCGCGATGGGGCCGTGTGGCGGCAGACGTACAAGAGCGGCGTGCCGCAGGAACCGGTCGAGAAGCTCCGCCCGATGAAGGACGACGAGGAAACCGGCACGTCGATCCGCTTTTGGGCGGATGAGGGCATCTTTAAGACCACCGAGTTCCGGTTCGAGACGCTGTCCGAGCGCCTGCGTGAACTGGCGTACCTGAACCGCGGTGTCACCATCATCATCGACGATCACCGCGAGGAGGACGAGGCGCTCCGGCGCGAAGAGTACCACTTCGAAGGCGGCATCAAGGAGTTCGTCGACTACCTCGACGAGGCCCGCGAGCCGATCATCGACGAGACGGTGTACATCGGCGACGAGGACGCCGAGGTGCCCGTCGAACTGGCCATGCGCTGGAACGACGGCTACAACGAGAACGTCCTCTCGTTCGTGAACAACATCAATACGCACGAGGGCGGCACGCACGTCTCGGGCTTCCGCCGCGCGCTGACGCGCACGCTGAAGGGGTACGCCCAGAAGAACGGGCTGCTGAAGGGGCTCAAGTTCGACCTTTCGGGCGAGGACTTCCGCGAAGGGCTCACGGCCGTGCTCTCCATCAAAGTGGCCGAGCCGCAGTTCGAGGGGCAGACGAAGACGAAGCTCGGTAACTCGGAGGTGCAGGGCGCCGTGGAGTCGCTCGTCGGCACCGAGCTCAGTAAGTGGCTGGAAGATCACCCGAACCAGTCCGAGCGCATTATCAAGAAGGTGGTGACGGCCGCGCAGGCCCGGGCGGCGGCGCGCAAGGCGCGCGAGCTCGTCCAGCGCAAAAACGCGTTCACCGGCGGCGGCCTGCCTGGCAAGCTGGCCGACTGCGCCTCGCGCAAGCCGGAAGAGAGCGAGCTGTACCTCGTGGAGGGCGACTCCGCGGGCGGCTCGGCCAAGCAGGCGCGCGACCGCCACTTCCAGGCCATCCTGCCGCTGCGCGGGAAGATCCTGAACGTGGAGAAGGCGCGGCTCGACCGCATCCTCGAAAACAACGAGATCAAAAATATTGTCACCGCGCTCGGTACGGGGCTCGCCACGACCGAAGACGAGTTCGACCTCGACAAGCTCCGGTACCACCGCATCGTGATGATGACGGACGCCGACGTGGACGGCGCGCACATCCGCACGCTGCTCCTGACGTTCTTCTACCGGCAGTTGCGGCCGCTCATCGAGCAGGGTTACATCTACATCGCGCTGCCGCCGCTCTACCGCGTACAAAACGGCAAGCAGGAGCAGTACGCGTGGTCCGACGACGAGATGCGCGAGATCATGACGGATCTGCGTGGACAGGGGAAAAAGCCGAGCCTGCAGCGCTACAAGGGCCTTGGCGAGATGAATCCCGAGCAGCTTTGGACGACCACGATGGACCCGGAGACGCGCATGGTGCAGCAAGTCACCATCGACGATGCGGCGACGGCCGACCGCATCTTCTCGACGCTGATGGGCGACTCGGTGGAGCCGCGCCGCAAGTTCATCGAGCGCAACGCCAAGTACGCAACCATCGATACGTGAGCGTGAGGAAGGGAGGATGCGGGAGGACGCGATCGCTCTCCCATGCTCCCTGTCACCCTTTCTCCCATGCCTGATCCTGATCTCTCCATCGTCGTCCCCGTCTACGAGGAGGAGGCGTCGCTCCCCGAGCTGGCCGATCGTATCCAGGCCGCCTGCGAGGCGTACGACTACGAGGTGTGGTTCGTGGACGACGGCTCGCGCGACGACTCCTGGGCGGTGATCGAGGCGCTGCACGCCCGCGATCCGCGCTTCGCCGGCGTGCGGTTCCAGCGCAACTACGGGAAATCCGCCGCGCTGGCGGTGGGCTTCGAACGCGCTCAGGGCCGCTACATCGTCACGATGGATGCCGACCTGCAGGACGATCCGGCCGAGATTCCCGGGCTCATCGACGCGCTGGAGGAGGGCCATGACCTCGTGAGCGGATGGAAAAAGGAGCGGCACGATCCGCTGTCGAAGACGATCCCAAGCCGCTTCTTCAACTTCGTGACGCGCGCGTTCTCCGGCATCGACATTCACGACTTCAATTGCGGGTTGAAGGCCTACCGCCGCGAGGTCGTCAAAAGCGTCAACGTGTACGGCGAGTTGCACCGCTACATTCCGCTGCTGGCAAAGTGGGAAGGCTTCGACCGCATCACGGAGCAGCCGGTGCAGCATCACCCGCGCAAGCACGGCGAGACGAAATTCGGCGTCGAGCGCTTCATCCGCGGCTTTCTCGACCTGATCACCGTCACCTTCCTGACGCGCTTTGCCGTGCGGCCCATGCACTTCTTCGGGTCGATTGGCACGCTCGCGTTTGTGCTGGGTTTGGCCATCAGCCTGTGGCTGTCCATCGAGAAGATTTTTTATGGCGTGTACCTGAGCGATCGCCCGATGTTGCTCTTCGGCGCATTGCTCATCCTGTTCGGCGCGCAGATGTTCACGACGGGTCTGCTCGGCGAGATGATCGTCCGCCCGCGGATGGAGGAGACGGCCGGCTACGAGGTGCATCAGGAGGTGGTGCCGTCGGCTGCGGAGCCGCCATCTGAGAAGACCGCGTCGGAAGAAGCGCCGGTGTGAGGCGTGGCCGTCCGCCGACCGGGACCTGGCGGCGAACCTCGGCCACGACGAGCGCGCCGAAAGCTCAGGCCGCGCTGTGCCTGCGTGCGCCCCGCTGGACATCCGTTCCGGCGGGGCACTTTTCAGGAAAGGCATGGAGCAACAGCCGACGTTGGCGCCCGTAGTAGCAGCGGCGACCTCTGATTCCACCAATTCCACCAATCTACATGGAGCAGCGACCACTTGGCGAGCAGGGCCTCACCGTATCCGCCCTTGGACTTGGCTGCATGGGCATGTCCGAGTTCTACGGCACGGCCGAAGAGGACGCATCCATCGACACGATCCATCGTGCGCTCGACGTGGGCATCACCTTCTTCGACACGGCCGACATGTACGGCCCGTTCACGAACGAGCAGCTCGTGGGCACGGCGTTGCGCCCGCGCCGGAGCGAGGCGACGATCGCCACGAAGTTTGGCATCGTGCGGGACGAGAGCGGGGCGATGCGCGGCCTCAACGGCCGTCCCGCGTACGTGCACGAGGCCTGCAATGCGTCGCTCCAGCGGCTCGGTGTGGACCACATCGATCTGTACTACCTGCACCGTGTCGATCCGGAGGTGCCGATCGAAGAAACGGTGGGTGCGATGGGGCAGCTTGTGGAGGCGGGCAAGGTGCGCTTCATCGGCCTCTCGGAGGCCGCGCCGGAGACGATCCGCCGGGGCCACGCCGAGCACCCGATCACGGCGCTGCAGACGGAGTACTCGCTCTGGAGCCGCGATCCGGAAGACGACATCCTGCCGACGTGCCGCGCGCTGGGCATTGGGTTCGTGCCGTACAGCCCGCTCGGCCGCGGCTTCCTGACGGGCCGCTTCCAGTCGCCCGACGACCTGCCGGAGGACGACTGGCGCCGCCACAACCCGCGCTTTCAGGGCAAGAACTTTACGATGAACCTGCACCTGGTGGACGAGGTGAAGCGCCTGGCGGGTAAGAAAGGCGTGACGCCCGCGCAGCTCGCCCTCGCCTGGGTGCTGGAGCAGGGCGAGGACATTGTGCCCATCCCCGGCACCACGAGCGCCGAGCATCTGGAGGAAAACGCCGCCGCGCTCGACGTGACCTTCTCCGACCGGGAGCTGGAGCGCATCGACGAGATCGCCCCGCAGGGTGCCGCCGCCGGCGACCGCTACCCGGATATGAGCACGGTGAACCGGTAGGGGATTGGATTGGGGAATTGGATGAATGGGTGATTCTGGGCTGGACAATCATTCAATCGGCGATCCCCCCAATTCCATACGGTTTTACCAACGATTCCGTTGGAAGCGTGCACGACTGACATGACGCCGTCTACGAAGGCCTCAATGAAGCTTGCCCTCATCGGGCCCGCGTATCCGTACCGGGGCGGCATCGCGCACTTCAACGAGATGACGATGCGCGGGCTGCAAGCGCGTGGCCACGACGTGCAGCCGATCACGTTCACGCGCCAGTATCCGGAGCGGCTGTTTCCGGGCAAGACGCAGTTCGCCGAGGCCGAGGTGCCGCCGGAGGATCTTCCGGCGGCCGATCGTATCATCGACACGCTAAATCCGCTCTCGTGGTGGCGTGCGGCCCGGCGGGTGGCTGGACGCGCCCCCGATGCCGTCCTCTTCCAGTATTGGATGCCGTTCTTCGCTCCGGCCTATGGCCTCATCGCCCGGCGGGCGCAGCGGCAGGGAGTGCGCGTGATCGCCATCGTGCACAACGCGCTTCCGCATGAGCGCCACCTCGGCGATGCGGTGCTGAGCCGGTTTTTCCTGCGGCGGTGCGACGGGTTCGTCGTGATGTCCGATGCGGTGGCGGAGGAGCTTGCGCCGTTGCGCCGGGCGGACGCCGCCGTGCGGCCCATTGACCACCCCGTCTACGCCCGCTTCGGGGAGCGCGTGCCGCAGGACGAAGCGCGGCGGCGGCTCGACCTCCCGCCCGACGCGCCCGTGCTGCTCTTCTTCGGGTTCGTGCGCACGTACAAGGGCCTGCACGTGTTGCTGGAGGCGCTGCCGGCGGTGGTCGAGCACCTGCCGGATGCCCACCTCGTGATCGCCGGCGAGTTTTACGATGACCCGGCGCCGTACCGCGCGCAGATCGAGCAGGCCGGACTCGACGCGCACGTGACGCTCCGCGATGCCTACATTCCGAGCAGCGAGGTGCCGCACTACTTCGGCGCAGCGGATCTCGTCGTCCAGCCGTACGTGTCTGCCACACAGAGCGGCGTGGCCCAGATTGCCTTCCACTTCGAGACGCCGATCGTGGTGACGGATGTGGGCGGGCTTGCGGAGGTGGTTCCGCACGAGCAGGCGGGGCTCGTCGTCCCGCCCGAGGATCCCGACGCCCTGGCGCACGCCATCGTCCGCTTCTTTGCGGACGGCATGGGGCCGGAGCTCAAGGAGGGCGTGGCTCAGCAGAAACAGCGCTACCACCCGGACCGGCTGATCGATGCCATTGAATCGCTTCTTTAAGTTGTAAGTTGGACGGTTACACGTTGCAGGCTCTTGTAGCGCGAGACCGCCTCCAACCTGTAACCTGCGAACCTGAAGCTTGCCAACCTGATCAACCTATGCAGTACGACCCCATCAAGGACCGGCTGGGCCGCTTCTTTAGCCAGCATCCGACGCTGCAGCGGCTCTTTTACGGCATCCTGAACGTGCTCTTCCTGCGCGCGTGGTACGTGCGGCGGGAGGTGCGGCGGCTGCTGAACGCGTACGGTGCCGACCGGCCCATTCGTGTG
>JAAAPH010000445.1 GCA_009908415.1 Bacteroidota bacterium | reverse complement strand
ACCATCCACCGATTGGATCGTATCGATGGACGGCACGGCCTGCGTCACAGGCTGCACGTCGACTTCGTCCGTTGCTGTCTCCCCCCGCACCGTCACCACCAGCGTGACGGGCGTAATCGCATCGCCGCTATCGGGCACACCGGGAATCCCCGTGGGCACACGGACGTCGATGAACTGCGTGCCGTTACCTACCACGGTGCCTTCGACCCCGTCGAAGGTCACGCGGTCTCCCTGTTGCGGCGACCAGGTCACGGGGAAGTTCTGCCCGGTGATCGTCAGCACCTCATTCACGCGCACCGGCTCCTCAAAGCCCGTGATGGATGGCGGCGGTCGGTCCTCTTCGTCCGGTGCGGTTACCACGAGGCGTACCAGGGCATTGCGCGGCGCGCGGTCGACCGGACCGGGCGTTTGCATGAGCACAATGCGGCCGGCATTCGCAGCCGCATCCGGATTCACCGAAACACCCTGGACATCGAGCACCGGCCCCAGGCGGAGCTGAACGGACGGCTGACTGAGAATGGCAGCGGCATCGCTCAACGTTCGGCCGGTCAAAATGGGAACCTGGACCCGGCCCGCCGTGCCTTCGCCCACCCGATCCTCCAGATCGCGAAGTCGGTCGAGCATCCAGAGCAGTACGTCGGAACGGATGAGCTTCCCGGGACCGACGGAGTCGATCACGTCTTCAAATGTTGCGGCATCAAGAGAGTCAGGCATGGCGGTTCGTCAGGTGCGTGAGCAGCAGGGAGGTTCGGAGGGTCTATCCGTCCGCGGGGTCGGGATAGTGAGCAAAGTCCCAGTGGGCAAGGTCATACCGGGCATCCCCGATACGCGGCAGATAGCCGCTTGCCAGCATGAGATAGGGGATCGGAGGCGCCGTCGGGCGCTCGGGCACGGTAGCCGGCTGCGACCGGGCCGCCGCATTCTCGCGAATGCGATAGAGACGCAGCGCCGTCTCCTGGGTCAGGTCGACCGCAGGCGTCCATGCGGCGTGCGCTATCAGCGGGGCAACGCGGGGTCCCTCCGCAACCACGGGCGACCGCGCCGGGTAGCCTGCCATGAACATCTCGGGCTGGACCCCAGGCGTGCCCTCGGAATTGACCAGGGGAACGAGGCCAACCGCCGGCAAGAAGCGAAAGTAGTCGGTCAGCCGCACATCAAGCAGGTCGCCCGACGGTTCGTGCTGTGCGAGGCCGGCCACGTGTGCCTGAAACTGCCAGAAGGCGGCCTCGCCTTCAGCGCGCCGCCGATCGGTGGCCGGCTCCGGTGCGCCGCTGAGCCGATGCATCCGCCGGCGCACGGCCCACATGTCGACCGTCGTCACCCGGTCGTCTTCCCACACAAAGATGGCCAGCGGAACGTCGTGCGGCGTCAGCAGCGGGTGGGTCCCCTCCTGCTCGGGGGTACGCAGCGCATCGAGCGGTCCGTAGTGCGGCGGCTCGGCCTCCGGCGACGCTCCAAGATGAAGGCGCTCGTAAAGGTTGGCAGGCGCGCGGCGCGCCTCGGCGGTACCCAGGCACCAGTGGGCCAGCAGGTTGCGCCGGCACGATCGCGCAGCCGGCGAGAGGCTACTTTGCGCCATGAGGTCGCGAATCGGCTCCCGCAGCACCTCGGGCACCAACCGGTCATCGCTGGGATCCAGGTGGACGAGCCGGAAGCGGACGCCCTCCACCTGGTACTTGGGACCGCACGACCCCGCCCTATCGCCATCGCCCATGGCCACGCGGGGGGCCTGCTCACGACGCTCCGTCGCGGGACACGCTACGAGCAGATACACCCCCGTCCCGGTTGCGGTCACTGACGGCAGCGCCTCACACGCCATAAAGTCCCCGCTCGTGGAGGGCACGATGTCGATCGCGGCGTCAACGACGCTGACCTCCACGTTGACAAACAACTCCACGGGATGGCCGGCTCGGTTGATGGCCAATCCTTTGGTGACGCGGAGGGCGGTGGGCGCGGCCCCGGGCGCCGCCTGAACGCGCAAGCCGTTGACAATACCGGTGCCCTGCGCGCGGCCCAGCTGCGCCCGGCGGCGGCGCTGGGCCTGCTGCTCGGCCTCTAGGTCGGCCGAAGACAACACGCGGCCGTTGAAAAACCGGACGCTCGTCAGCCCCTCGTCCGTGATAGGAGTGTTCAGCGATCGTGCCATGGTCTCGTGCCTCATGAATAACCGAAAGGGCCTGTCAGCTCCACCGTCGTTCCGCTCAAACCGTCAGGCGGCCGCGCAGGTCGCTCAGCAGCTGCCGTCCGATACCCGTTACCGACGTCAGCGCATCCACCGTTTCAAATCCCCCCCGTTCGTCGCGGGTGGTAACGATGGCTTCGGCGAGGGCCGGCCCCACCCGGGGGAGCGAGCGCAGTTCATCGATCGTGGCCGTATTGACGTTGATGACCGACGGCCCGACGATGAACCAGCTCTCGAAGCGGCCGCCCTGCACGCCGGCATCGACGCCCGCGGGCCGGTCGCCCGTGGGCAGACGACCGCGCACGTGCTCGGCATCGAGGGCGCGGCCCCGCTCGTCCATGATGAAGGCGCCGCGCACGACGACCTCAAGCCGGCCCTCTGGGATCTGCTCCCGCACCGCCTCGTCGAGCGGGTAGAAGACGCCTTCCACCAAGGGCTCGCCGGTCGACGCGGCGTCGGCGATCAGGCCGTTTGCGCCCAACTGCACGGCTTCGAGGCCGATGGGCTCTCCCGGATTGAGGCGGAGCGACCGCCAGGCCCCGACGCCGCCCAGCGCCCCGCTGTCAAACGCCTCGGTGAAGACCTGGACGGTTCGGTCGGTCAGGGTCTCGGCGCGGACGCGGGCCGGGTCGATCCCGCCGTCCTCCCGGCCGAACCCGAAGGCGATGGCCACGCCGAACACCGATGCGCCATCCAGGACGAGACGCAGGGGCGCCTGCCCGCTATGCAACCAGTTGAGGGCGACGATGCGCACCAACTCGGTTTCCTCGCGCGGGCTGCTGCCACTCCCCCCCGGCGCAATTGTGGCCGGCGCCCACGCGCTCCCGTTCCACCGGAGCACCTGCCCCGGCGTAGGGGTGGTGGGGGCGATGCTTCGGCCGCGGAGGCGCGCCACGTCCGGGTCGGGGTAGGTGCCGGCCAGGTCGCCCCCGGCGGCATCGCCCGTCTTCACGGCTTGCTCGAATACGACGGCATCGCCGGCGCCACTCGCTGGACTGAGATTGATGATGCGCTGCGCGTCGGCGTCGAGGTCGGCGACCAGCGCGCGGGTCGACGGATCGACGGGCAGATACTGCGGGTGGTCGTCGTCAGCGAGTCCGGAGAGCGCCCCGTGATCGGTGGTGGGCGGCGGCAGCGCCGTGGGCACCCACGCGCCGGCCCCGGCATCCCATCCGAGCACGGTGTCCGTGAGCGCCCCCGAGATGGACACATCGATGAGATCGTCGAGACGCATCGCGGTGGCGCCACCCTCTCCGCCGGTCCCCCCCGCGCTATGCAGGGCCGTGAATCCGTCCTGCAGCAGGCGAGTGGCTAGGAGCAGCGGGCGCTCCCGCTCCAGGACGTCAATCAGAGCCGGGTCGTCAGGCACCCGCCGCAGGCCCTCCGGCGTGGCCTCGGCCGGAACGCGCAGTTCGGCCAGCAGCACGGCATCATCCCCGTCCGGAACGGGGCTGCACCGGCCGGCGCCGCGCTGATAGGCAGCTTCCAGGGGGTCGTCTTCGTGCCCGGTGCGCAGCACGTCGGGACGCACCTCCGTGACCCACACGCGCATG
>JAAAPH010000245.1 GCA_009908415.1 Bacteroidota bacterium | reverse complement strand
TCGGCCGGCCGGTCGCGCGTCACGATACGGACGGGGAAGCCGGCTTCCTGCAGGCGGATCGCCGACGTCAGGCCGATCACGCCGGCACCGACGACGATGGTGTGGGGACGGGTGTCCATACTGGAGCGTGGTGCCAACATCGTACTGCGGTGTCCACCTTGGCCTGGTCCAGCCGAGCGCAGCGAGGGCCGAAGGTCGTGCCCCGTGGTACACACGACCGAAGGGAGCTAGAATGGACGCGAAAGATCAAGGGTGTGAAGAAAACGACGGATGCTCCTCCGACTGCGCTTACATCCATCGAACTCGTTCGCAAGCTCGCTCAAACATGATGGGTTTTGATCGCTCCGTCTTCGGGAGCATCCGGAGCGCCGTGTTCTTCAAGACCACTCGGAACGTTACTGCGTCGCAGATGCCTCGTCCCAGCCCGTCCAGCCGGGGCCGCGAACGAAGCGGCCGGGGGTGGCGCCGGTGGGTTCGCCATCGCGCAGGACCGGTGTGCCGTTCACGATCACGTGCCGCATGCCCGTCGCGTACTGGTGCGGGTCCTCGTACGTCGCGTGGTCCTGGATCGCCTCCGGGTCGAAGAGGGCGAGGTCGGCAAAGTAGCCGGGTTCGAGCCGGCCGCGGTGGCGGATGTTTAGCCGCTCGGCGGGCAGGGCGGTGAGCCGGTGGATGGCTTCTTCGAGCGGGATGACCCGCTCCTCGCGCACGTACTTGCCCAGGAGCCGCGCGAAGTTGCCGTAAGCCCGCGGGTGGGTGTTCGACTCCAGGAAGACGCCCTCCGTCGCCATCGAGCCGGCGTCCGAGCCGAAGGTCATCCACGGCAGCGCGATCTGGCGCTTGACGTTCTCTTCCGACATCAGAAAATAGACGACATCGACGCGGCTGCTGTCTGCGACGACGAGGTCCATCGCCGTCTCGGCCGGTGTGGTGCCGCGGTCCGCCGCGACCTCCGCCAGCGTCTGGCCGATGAGCGATCGGAGCGAATCCTGTCGAAAGCCCGTCAGCAGCACGTTGTCCGCGCCGGCGGCCAGGTAGAGGTTTTCCCATTCGTCCGTGGGCGTATCCATCGCTTCGGCGACGCGAGCGCGGATGGCGGGGTCCTGCAGGCGCTGGCGCCACGCCTCGAAGCCGCCTTCCTGCACCCACGGCGGCATGGCGGCATTGAGCCCCGTCGAGCCGGCCGTGTACGTGTACATGTTGGCCGCCACGCCGAGGCCTGCGTCCCGCGCCGCCTCGATGCGTTCGATGGCCGGACCCAGCTTGTCCCAGTTCGCCCGCCCGGCCGCTTTCAGGTGGTACACCTCGGATTGGATGTCGGCCGCGCGGGCGATCGTGATCAGCTCGTCGAGCGCTTCCAGGAGGCGATTGCCCTCGCTGCGGAGGTGCGAGATGTACATGCCGTCGTCTTCGGCGGCCACCTCGGCGAGCGCGATGAGCTCGTCGGTGTCGGCGTAGAAGGCGGGGGCGTAGATGAGCGACGAGCCCACGCCGAGGGCGCCTTCGTCCATCGCCTGCCGGACGAGGCCGCGCATGCGCTCCAGCTCGTCGGGCGTGGGCGCGCGGTCGGCGTAGCCCATCTCGTGAATCCGCACCGTCGTGGCACCGACGAACGAGGCAACATTGGGCGCGACGCCTTTCTGCTCCAGAAAATTGAGGTAGTCGCCGAGCGTCGTCCACGGCCACGTTAGCGTGTCGCCGGTCGCCTCGACACCGAGCCGCTCGGCCACCGCGTCGAGGGCGCCGAGGTCGGAGACGGCGTCGCGGAGGCGCTCGCGTTTCATGGCGTCGTTCAGCGGCCCCATCGACCAGCCCTCGCCGAACACTTCGAGCGTAACGCCCTGCCGGATATCGCTCTGCGAGCGGCCGTCGATGATGAGCGCGTTGGTGGCCCAGCTCAGCATGTTGATAAAGCCCGGCGCCACAGCTAGCCCCTCGGCGTCGATCTCGGTGGCACCGCTCGCTGCACTGAGGTCGCCGACGGCCGCGATGGTGTCGGCGCGGATGCCGACGTCGGCACTCACGGGCGCGTCGCCGCTGCCGTCGTACACGGTGCCGCCGCGGAGGATGACGTCGTAATCGGGAGGCGAGCAAGCGGAGAGGCCAAGGGTGGCTACGAGCAGGAGGCCAAAAAAGCGCATGGGAGAACGAAATGAATATGATGGACAGGCTTGCTCCAGTATACATTGCTCCAGTATACAAAGGCGGCGATACTTGGGCGACCTTTCGCTGTCGCGCGCTTATAGCGTCTGCTCACAGGGAAAAAGAGAAGGACGTGCCGGTGGGACTTCGCTTCATGGGCCTCGGGTACGCGATCCACTTCAGCAGCACAGTAGCTCACGACATCACTACGCGTTCCGCTACATCCTGCTGCGGCATGAACCGGTATTTTTAGTACCTTGTCTCTCCTCGCCGGTGGCTGTCTATGCGGATAGCTCATTCCACGGGCCAACGAGACACGAACGCGTGCTTTCTCCAAGTCAATCCCACACGATGGGCTCGTCGCCAGTGACTGGCGCATCAGGTGGAGCGATGCCCCCATCTTTCTGGGCCAGGGCGCTCCTTGCGCTGGCCTTCTGGAGCGGTCTGGGCCTGCTCTTCTCAACGCAGCTCTATTTCCTCTCTCCGGAGGGGTCCTGGGCCGCTGCCATGAAAACGGCGATGCCTCGCTGGTACGCGTGGGGGCTCCTGACCCCGCTCCTGATCGCTGCGGACCGTCGTCTGCTCCGCCGTCGCTCGCTCCGGCTCCGGCTCGCGCTCCATCTTCCCCTGGGGCTGCTCTTCGCCCTGGCGGTTGAGACGCTTCGCTACGGCGCCGAAGCTGCCTTCACGGGCGGGAATCCGGAACCCGCCTTCGCGTTTTTCCTGCGGGGCGCCTATTGGGACATCCTCATCTACGGGCTCATCGTGGGGCTCTACATCGCGTGGGACCTCGCGGCCGAGGCGCAGCGGCGCCAGCTCCGCGAAGCGCAGCTCGAATCGCACCTCGCCGAGGCCCACCTGCGCACGCTGCGAGCGCAACTGCGGCCCCACTTTCTCTTCAACGCGCTCAACACGATTAGCGCGTACACCGAAACGGACCCGCGCGTCGCCCGACGGATGATGGCGCACCTGGGCGCCCTCCTTCGCGCGTCGCTCGACCACGCGGACGGGCATGAGGTGCCGCTCGAACGCGAGTTGACGCTGTTAGACGATTATCTGGCCATCGAGATGCTTCGCTTCGAGGGACGCCTCACGGTGGATATCTGCGTCCCGGACTCGGTGCGCGATGCCCTCGTGCCGGTTTTTCTCCTGCAACCGCTGGTCGAGAACGCAATCGGCCACGGCATCAATGCCCAGATGCGCGGTGGACACGTTCGCATCCAGGCCCACCGCGATGACGGACGGCTTCTCCTCACGGTCGAAGATAGCGGCGTCGGGCTGCCGGCCGGATGGCGGCTCGACGACCACGGCGGCGTCGGGCTGATGAACACGACGCAGCGGCTTGAGGAGCTCTATGGCGCCGACCACGATTTCCAGATCGAAGGGGCCCCGGGCGATGGCGTGCGCGTTCAGGTCGCGCTCCCGTACCGCGCTGGAGACGGCGCCGCGCCGCGGAGCCCGCGCTCCTCCGCAACGCGCCCCTCGCACGACCGGAGCACACCATAGCACCGTCCGGCGTCATCACGCGACAATCCTGCATCTGCCATGGCTGCATCCCCTTCACAGCGACCTCTCCGGGCGCTCATCGTGGACGACGAACAG
>JAAAPH010000395.1 GCA_009908415.1 Bacteroidota bacterium | reverse complement strand
CGACGCGCCGCAGAGTCCTCTTGCGCCTTCGGGCGCGTCGGCCGGCCGACGCAGGGCCGCCGGTGCGCCCTACCCCGCATCGATGGCAGCCCGCCCAACGATCCCAATAGTCAACGTCTCATGGCGATGCCGACATGCAGCGAGCGCTTGATTCATTTCGATGGTCGATTTGCTCCCCACGAGAAAGCCGAGTTGCATCGCGCGGTCGCTGCCGTCGAAGCATCGCTTCGGCTCGCCCCCGTCCCGCCGTCCGTCGGCCGGCCGTGGGTCATCGTATCCGTGGGCATCTCCTCGGAACGCCCCTACTTTCTCGCGCACCGCATGGGGTATCCGCATTTTTTGAGGGCCCGAACGGCAGACGCGTTGTGCCACCAGATTTGCACCACATGGGCCGAATCGGTCCAGTCTTCCGATCGGCCCAGGGGGGCTAGCAAGCGCTCCTCCGCCTAAGCCCGCGAACCAGACAGAGCGCGCGGCACGGCGAGGGAGCCGGCCGGCGCCCCCACATTGCATGCATACCGAGAGCGGCCCGGTCGAAGGGCGTCTTTCGCCCTAGACCCGCTTGCTCGAATCCGAAGCAGCTTGCCGATGAAGACGCCGACCCCGATCCTCCGCCTCCTCACGCTAACCCTCCTGCTCGTAGCCGGTACGTCGCCCGCGGCCGCGCAGTACTTTGGGCGTAACAAGGTGCAGTACGATGACTTCGACTTCCGGTCGGCCCAGACGGATCATTTTCGCATCTATTTTTATCCCGAACTGGAACCGGCCGCCCACGACGCCAGCCGCATGGCCGAGCGCTGGTATCAGCGCCATGCGCAGAGCTTCAACCACCAGCTCACCGGTCGAAAGGCGCTCTTTTTGTACGCCAACGACGCCGACTTCCAGCAGACGAACATCATCTCGGGGCCGATCGATCAAGGGACGGGCGGCGTGACCGAGGGGCTCAAACAGCGGGTCGTGATGCCGCTGACGGGCATTTACCGGGAGAACGATCACGTGCTGGGCCACGAACTCGTCCATTCGTTCCAGTACGACCTGGCCTTCTCGACCGATGCGGGGGTGAACCTCCGCAACACGCCGCTCTGGTTGATCGAGGGGATGGCCGAGTACCTGACGCTGGGCCGCCAGGACCCCCACACGGCCATGTGGATGCGGGATGCCGCCCTCCGTGACGACCTGCCCACCATTGAGCAAATAACCCGCGACACGCGCTATTTCCCGTACCGCTACGGCCAAGCCTACCTGGCGTACATCGGCGGCAAATACGGCGACGGCGCCGTGAATGAGCTCTTCCGCCTTACCGGCCAGGTGGGGCTCGACTCGGCCTTCGTCTACACGCTCGGCATCACGGCCGACTCGCTCTCGCGCGAGTGGCAAGCGGCCATCAACGACGCCTACCTCCCGCTCACCACCGACCGGACGCCCGTCGACCAAGCGGGCCGCCAGGTGCTCGGCGACGACGCGATCAATATCGCGCCCGCCATCAGCCCGGACGGGCGGTACGTGGCCTTTCTGTCCTCGCGCGCCCTCTTTACGCTCGACCTCTACATTGCGGACGCGGAAACCGGCCGCATCGTGAAGAAGCTCCGCAGCGCGTCGACGGATCCGCACTTCGACGCGATCCGGTTCATGAACTCGGCCGGCGCGTGGTCCCCGGACGGCGATCAGTTTGCTGTGGTGACCTTTGCGGAGGGGGATAATGAACTCGCGGTGTGGGACGTGAACCAGGAGGCGTTCCAGCGGCGCATTTCGGTGGACGGCGTGACGGCCCTCGCCCAGCCCGCATGGTCCCCCGACGGCACCCGGATCGCCTTCTCGGGGCTGAACGGGGGCATCAGCGATCTGTACGTGCTGAACCTCGAAACCGGCACCGTCCGGCAGCTCACCAACGACCGCTATGCCGACCTGCAACCGACCTGGTCGCCCGACGGCTCGCGGCTCGCCTTTACGACCGACCGCGGCCCGGGCGGTACGAACTTTCAGCAGCTCACGTTTGGCCCCGAGCGGCTCGCGCTCATCGACGTGGACAGCGGCGCCATCGAAACCCTGCGCCCCTTCGCGCAGGGCCTGCAGCATAACCCCCAGTTTGCTCCGGACGGGCGGAGCCTCTTCTTCATCGCCGATGCCGACGGGTTCAAGGACATCTATCGGATGGACCTGGCGACGCGCGCCGTCCGCCGCGTCACCACGCTCCAGACGGGCGTGAGCGGCTTCACGTCGCTCGCCCCGGCCATGACGGTGGCTGCACAAAGCGGGCGCATGGTCTTCTCGGCCTTTTCGGGCAACCGGTATAGCATCGTATCGCTCGAACCGTCCGAAACGACGGGCACGCCGGTCGCGCCCGACGCCGTGGCAGGCGACACGTCGGCCACCGGACGTCCCGTCGCGGGCGTGCTTCCCCCGTTCGTGGGCCCGGAGCAAAGCCTCGTGCTGTCGTACCTGCACGACCCAAGCGGCCTGCCGACCGTCGACTGGGGCGCCCCCGAGCCATACAAGCCCCGCCTCACGCTCGACTACATTGCGCCCCCCACCATCGGCGTGTCCTTCGGCGGCGGGTTCGGCTCGCGGCTCGGCGGCAGTGTGGGGTTCTATTTCAGCGACATGCTGGGCGACCACAACCTCGCGATCGAGGCGATTGCGAATGGCACGCCGCGCGACATCGGGGGGCAGGCGACCTACATTAACCGGGCGCGCCGTCTGAATTACGGCGTCGCCGCCGGCCACATCCCCCTCCTCTACGGCGGCGCGTATACCGACATCGGCCAGGACCCGGCGACTGGGGCCGTGACCCGTCGGTACAACGAGCTCTATCAGCGCATCTACGCCGATGAGGTGAACGGCCTCCTCCTGTATCCGCTCCAGACGACCCGGCGGTTCGAACTGCAAACCGGGTTCGTGCGCTACGGCTTCGACTACCGCATCGAGCAGTATTACCTCTATCCGAACGGCGCCGTACGCCGCGATACAGAAAACCTCCCCGAGCCCGACCCCATCTATCTGTCGCAGAGCGCCCTCGCATACGTGGTGGACTACTCCTACTTCGGCTTCGTCTCGCCCATCCAGGGCGGCCGCTACCGCCTGCAGGTCGGCCCCATCCTGGGCTCAGCGAACTACGCGACCGTGCTGGGCGACGTCCGCCGGTACATGCGTACCGGGCCGGTGACGTTCGCCCTCCGCGGCCTGCATATCGGGAATTATGGCGCCGAGCAGGGGGACGTCTTCTCGTCCGAGTACCTGGGCTACAGCTACGCCCCCGGCTTCATACGGGGGTACAGCTTCCGCTCGTTCGATTCGTCCGAGTGTACCTTTACCGAACGCGGCGACTGCCCCGCGTTCGACCGCCTGCAGGGCACCCGTATTGCGCTGGCAAGCGCCGAGGTGCGCGTCCCCCTGCTGGGTACCTCGCAGTACGGACTGATCGACTTCCCGTACCTGCCCACCGAGCTGACGCTGTTCACCGATGCGGGCCTCGCATGGACCGCGGAGGAGGCCCCCGTGCTCGAATGGGCCCGCCGGACCGACGACCGCGTGCCGGTGGTCAGTGTCGGGATGTCAACCCGGGTTAACCTGTTCGGCGCCATCGTCATGGAGCTGTTTTATGCCTACCCGTTCCAGCGCCCCGACAAAGGCGGCCACCTTGGACTGCAACTGGTTCCGGGCTGGTAAGACATTCCCGATGAGCAGGCGCCTCATCAGCGCCCCCCCACAGCGGCCCATGCAGCGAGACGCAGGTCCTGCTCACGATCCCACTCACTTTCC
>JAAAPH010000023.1 GCA_009908415.1 Bacteroidota bacterium | reverse complement strand
GGTGCATCTTCGTGCCCGTGTCGGCCTGCTGCTTGCCCTTCGTGAAGGCCACCGAGTAGAACTCGCCGATCGAGTTGTCGCCCTTCAGGATGACGCTCGGATACTTCTGGGTCACGGCCGAGCCGGTTTCGAGCTGCGTCCAGCTGATCTTCGCATTGTCGCCTTTGCAGATGCCGCGCTTCGTGACCAAGTTGTACACGCCGCCTTCTCCGGTCTCTGGGTTGCCCGGGTACCAGTTCTGGATCGTCGAGTACTTGATCTCGGCGCTTTCCTTGGCGATCAGCTCCACGACAGCCGCATGCAACTGATTCTCTTTGCGCATCGGCGCCGTGCAGCCTTCGAGGTAGCTCACGTAGCTGCCGGGCTCGGCCACGATGAGCGTGCGCTCAAACTGGCCCGTGCCCTGCTCGTTGATCCGGAAGTACGTCGACAGCTCCATCGGGCAGCGCACGCCTTCGGGCACGTAGACGAACGACCCGTCGCTGAAGACGGCCGAGTTAAGTGCGGCGTACAGGTTGTCCGTGTACGGCACGACGGTGCCCAGGTGCTGCTTGACGATCTCGGGGTGCTCGCGCGCCGCCTCGCCAAAGGACATGAAGATGACGCCCTTCTCCTTCAGCTTCTCCTTGAAGGTCGTGGCCACCGAGACGCTGTCCATCACGGCGTCAACGGCCACGCCGGTGAGTGCTTTCTGCTCGTCGAGCGGGATGCCGAGGCGCTCGAAGGTCTCCAGGATCTCGTCCGGCACCTCGTCGAGGCTGTCGTAGTTCGCCTTATCCTTGGGCGCGGAGAAGTAGCTGATGTCCTGGAAGTCAGGCCGCTCGTAGTCGAGGTGGGCCCAGTCCGGATAGTGGCCGCTTTCGATCAGGCGGTTGAAGTACCGGAAGGCTTTCAGGCGCCATTCGAGCAACCATTCGGGCTCCTCCTTCTTCGATGAGATCATCCGAATGACGTCCTCGTTGAGGCCCTTCGGGGCTGTCTCGGTCTCAATGTCGGTGTACCAGCCATGCTCGTATTCCTGATCGGCGACCCCTTGCAGGTATTCGGTTTCAGAAGTACTCATAATGGGATAGGTCTCAGGTTGGGGGGTATCGGGTGATGCGATGCGAGCTACGTTCCGCCTCCGTGAGGACGGCCCAAAAGCCGCGACGGGGCGCCCGTGTGATCCCGAACCGGAACCGCTCGGTAACCGGGTGTAAACGAACGTTTACGGAGTATAAGAGTGTCAACGCTCGATTACAACCTGAGGGGCGAAGCAATCGTTCCGGTCCCCGCAAGGCGTTGCAACGTCTTTACTGATGCTTAATCTAGATGCTGTTTGGAGGGGGCGCAGGCCGTGAGAGAAACCTCCGCGGAAAGAAAAAGTACAGCCTATCGCACCTGCATTTCCTACCATAGCCGACTGTTTGCTGCTCGATGATGATTGAGATTACCGACCGCGCTCGCAATCGAATTCGTAAGGTGGCGGGCGAAGAAAACGTTGACCTCGACGCGACGATGCTGCGCGTGGCCGTGGTGCCGGGCGGCTGCTCCGGGCTGACCTACGACCTGGGTTGGGACACCACGCAGCAGGCCGGCGACGAGGTCGTGACAATTGACGAACTGAGCGTGGTGATGGACAAGAAGAGCCGGCTGTACGTGGACGGCTCCGAGCTTGACTTCACCGACGGACTCGACGGCGACGGCTTTCACTTCTCGAACCCGCAGGCCGAACGCACCTGCGCCTGTGGCGAATCGTTCGGCATGTAGGCCCCGCGCCGCCGGCCGCGCTCCAAGTCGCTTCTCCGCGTCGTTGGGCGTAGCGGGGGCCGGAGAAGGCCGGTCCTTGGCATCCTGCTGGAATGTCACCGAGCCCGCCTTCACATGCTGCACCGATGGCTCCAACGGGCTGATCAAACGAAGGGCGTCGGCCCGACCCTCTGGGCCTATCTGTGGTGGGGCCTGCTCGTGCGGGTCGCGCTGTTGGTGGCGATGGGTACGCTACTGGTTGTAGAAGGCAATTTCTTAGCCGAGTGGCTCTTTGCGTCGCGCATCGCGCCGGCGGTTGATGCGAACGTCGAGGAGTACACGATGGTCTCGTACGCCGGGCTGAGCACGTTTCTGACGGTGGGGGCGTACGTGCGATGGATGCTCTTGCGGCGGTTGAAGGCCATTCAGGCAGACCCCGGCGGCGCCCCGGAGTCGAGGGTGGATGCAACGCTGGACGCGTAGTCGGGCGTTTGCGCGTGCAAGCGCCGATCGCGGGCCCGGAAGGCCTCTGGGATTTCGTCCAGGAGCGCTTGGAACTCAGCCGCCAGGTGCGACTGGTCGTAGAACCCGGCATCCACTGCGAGGGCGACCCTGTCGGCGTCCGTTGTGTACTTGGCGATCGAGACGATCTGCGAGTCCGCGTCGGCGAAGAGAATATCGAGCGCGAGCGGCGTGTTGGCCATCCAGAAGCTGCGTTCCTGTTCGTTGGGGAAGAGAAAAAGCATGCCGCTTTCGTCCGGGAGCGAGGTGCGTTGCATGAGGCCGCGCGTCCGCGCCGAGTCGGTCTCGGCGATCTCGATGTCCACGGTGACCAGCGTGTCGCGGGCTTGCAGCACGTGCAGGACGCCCTCCTTGTCGAACGGGATAGTCGTTGCGGGCTCGGAGGAGGGGGCTGGCTCGGAGTTGCCGCTACATGCCGCGAGGCCGACGAGCAGGGCCGCCAGCAGGAGCAGAGGGAGGAAGCGAGTCGTCATCGGTACGGAGAGCAGGGTCGATGCAAACGATCAGTCGGTGCGTTGCCAGCGGATGCGCATGTCTTCAGTCACGCCGAAGCGATCCACGAAGCCGGCGCGTACCTCGACGACGAACTGCTTCGGCGCGGTGGGGAGGATCTGCTCCTCCGAAAACGGTTGCGTCCGCTCGGAAATGCTTACCACTTGCGAGTCGGGGCCCACGAAGATGATGTCGAGGGGCATGGGCGTGTTCTTCATCCAGAACCCCGATTCGTCGGCCTCGTCAAAAAGAAACAGCATGCCTTTGTCGTACCCCATGGAGCGGCGAAACATGAGGCCCCGGGCGCGCTCCTGCGGCGTGTCGGCGATCTCGATGTCGATGGTGCGGAGCACCGAATCATTCGGTTGGACGAACGAGAGTGTGCCTTCTTTGGTGAACTCGTTGCCCATGCTGATGGTGTTTCGGGTGTCGTCGCTGCCGCAGCTGGCGAGGAGCAATGTGGCGAGCAGGAGCAGTGTAGCAACGGGAAGACGGTTCATAGTCGGCGTCGGAAAGCAGGGGACGAAGAAGCGACGAGACGAGGAGTCGAAGATTGTTTGTTGTTTCAGCAGGTCGTCGTTTCCTCGTCTCGTAAGTCGCGTTGCATGTACACGACGTCGGGGAGGGGGTTGTGGTAGTACGGGTCCGTCTCCTTAAAGCCGAGCGACGCGTAGAGGCGCCGCGCCGCCTGCATGGAGGCAACCGTGTCAAGCCGCATCACGTCGTAGCCGAGCGCTTTGGCTTTGTCGACAATGGCTTCGGCGAGCGCCCGCCCCACGCCTTCGCGGCGGGCGGTGGGCTGCACGTACAGGCGTTTCATCTCGCACACGCCGTTCTCCTGCATGGGGCGAACCGCCACGCATCCAACGATGGCGTCGTCGATCTCGGCCAAGAGGAGGGCACCGTCGGGTGGGGCGTAATCGCCCGGCAAGCGGTCGAGCTCGTCCTCAAAATCCTGAAAGCAGAGGTCGAAGTCCAGCGACGCAGCGTACTCGATGAACAGGCGACGGGCGGCTAC
>JAAAPH010000025.1 GCA_009908415.1 Bacteroidota bacterium | reverse complement strand
GGCGCGGTCGAGCGTGGAGGCGAGGCTGCCGCGTGGCCGCGTGATATTGGTTTCGCCGGTACGCCGCCCGTCGAAGGTGATGGTTGCGATATCGTCGTACGCGCGCCGTGGGAAGGCAAGGACGTTGCCGTCCACGTCTTCGAAGACGTACGTGAGATTGACGCCCACCTTCTTGTAGAAATTCGGCCGGTCGACCTCGCGGCGGTACTGGATGACATGCTCGCCCGTCGTGGAATCGTATTCGGCGGAGAAGCTGCGGTGCGCACCGCGCCAGTCGCGGCTGTCGTTCTTCGAGGCGCTGCTGCCGTAGGAGAGCCCGTAACGGCTGACCGAGGCCGTGAGGTCGTTCAGGCCAGCCATCATACCGTCAGACCGGTCGGAGAGCGCATCGGCCATGACGCCGGCCACGGCCTCAGCCTCTTCCTCGCTGAGTTCGGGCTCGACGGTCGTCGTGTCGCACGCAGCCAGCGTGAGCATGAGCGCCAGCGCGGCGACGCCCGGTATCCAATAATGATTCATTCTGTATCGCATGGATTCAATATAATCGATTCATGATTTTGCGTGTGAGAGCGAGAAGGGGTGTTGCCCTCGCTCACCTCTGCTACACGCCAGCCCCAGGGGTCCCCCTAAGCCGATCCTCAGATTTTTAGACTATCGGCCCTCATCGGCGCTCACGCCACCTTTCGAGGCGTTTTTTACGCTCTTCGGCCCGCAGATCGCGGTATACTTCCGCCTGTTCGTCGGTAAGCTCAGTCAGGATGACGCGGTCGGTTTGCTGCCGCACCTGGCGCAGCCGACGCAGCGCCCGGCGACGTGCCCGGCGGCTCATGTCGGACCCGTCCTCCAGCATGGTAAGCTCCTCGATCTGTCCCTTCACGGCAGGGCGGATGGCCTGCTCCTGCGTGTCGGTGAGCGTCAGCGCGGCGTCGAGCTGCGTCATGCGCAGGGTGGTGAGCAGCGCGATGCGCTCCGCCATCGATGCGCGGGGACGGGGCGGCGGATCGTACGCGCGGCCGTCGAGCAGCCGCGCCAGGAACGCGGCGTCGCTCCACGCGGCGTCGGCCCGACCGAAGCGGACGACCACCATCTGCTCGGAGGGAATCACGTAGAGCCGCTGATTGAAGAGGCCCGCCGCCATGAAGAGGTCGCTCGGGCCGTCATTGTAAATCATACCGTTCGGCCCATCGGGCCGGACGGACGGCGGGGCGCCCTCGAAGAAGGCGTGGCTCGTGTCGACGGCGGCGTTGAGCCAGACGGTGAGGCCGTAGCCCGGACTGGCGGGCGTGGGCGCCGTCAGCGCGTCGAGCAGGCCGGCGGGCAGCACGGGCTCGCCGTTCCAGCGACCGTCGCTGAGGAGCAGCCGCCCGAATCGGAGCCAGTCGCGCGCCGTCATGCGAGCCCCTCCGGCGAGCTGCGGGTCCCGCTGATCGACGTAGCGCCATCCGCCCACCGCGGTACCGATGGGCGTGAGGACGCGGCGCTTTAGATAACCGACCGGATCCTCGCCGTCCAGCACGTGCTGGAGGAGCGCGCCGAACACCTGGAAGGCCGTCGGGCCGTACTGGAACCGCGTGCCGGGCGCATCGAGCAGCTCGGCCTGCACGGCGGTATCGAATGGAGGAGCATCTCCCAAGCCGCCCGGATCGAGGCCGCTCGTCAGGTGCAGCAATTGGCGGATGGTGATCTGCGCTTTCGGTCCATTCTCCGGCCACGCGGGGAGGTGCTGGCCCACGAGGTCGTCGAGCGCGAAGAACCCATCGGCGGCAGCCGCGAGGGCCATCACGCCGGCGAAGGTCTTCGTGCCGCTGGCCAGCATGTGCGGGGCATCGGCGTCGTAGCCGTTCTGGTAGCGCTCCAGGACAAGCGTGCCGGCCTCCCAGACGAGCACGGCGTCGCCGCGATGGGCGGCCGAGTACGCCGCGGCCATCTCGTAGCGATCGGCCGGCGCGTCCGCGGGGGGCGCGGATGGATCCGGGGCCGGCTGGGTCGTGCTGCATCCGGCGACACAAAACAGGCTGGCGGCGAGGAGTAGGACAAGGCGCGTCATGGCAGGAAGGCGTCAAGGCGGAACATGTGGAACCAGGACCCGCAGCGCACGCGCGCCGACCCGTTCGCCGGACCCGTGCGCTGCGGGGCGCGTCGTGTCGACGCGGCCGGCGGTCAGTCCTCCAACGCGCCGGTCATCAGATCGAACGCAAACGCCTTTCCGTTGAAGCGCTCGCCGCCGCCGGTGAACGTGATCGTGCCCGTGCCGTCCTCAAAGACGGCCTCGAAGGTAACCGAGAGCGTGCGCGTAGCGGTTTCACCGTTGAGGCGGGTGATGACCACCTCGGCCTCGTGCGTGCCGGTGATGGTGCCGGTGTCGATGCCGTCGCCACGCACCCACACGATGTCGGTGAGCGTGCTCTCCTGGCTCGCGTCGCGAACGCGCGTGGCGCGGTTCGTCGTCAGCGAGTCGGTGTGCGCCCGCCCCCCGCTGCCGTTCATGACGAGCACCGAGTCGTTGATGGCGACGTGCCACGTCGGCGTGCCGAGGATCGTGTGGCTGCTCTCGACGCGGGGCGACGAGAAGCGGCCGCTGCCTTCGAGCACGGTGAACGTCAGCGAATCGGCCGGCACGCCCCCCACGCGGTAGTTGGACTGGGGGATGCCGTCGGCGTCGAAGAACTGGACGCGGTAGGTGCGCTCGTACGTGCGCGACCGGAGGTTGCCGCTGCGGTCGAACGCGACCGAGCAGGTCCACCAGATGGCGGCGGCGTCGAAGGTGCAGTCGCGCGAAAAGGCTTTGGAGCCCGCCGTCAGGTCGTGCGCGAACCGGGCGACGTCCTCGATATCGTCGGTGGTGCCGCCTGTCTCCTGCGCGAGAGCGGTGGCAACGGACGCGGCCGTCTCTTCGGCCGTCACAGTGAGGTCCTCGTCGGTGGCGTCATCCATGCTGCCGGCGGCATCGCAGCCGGCCAGTATGAGCAGCACGGTCCAAAGAAGCGTGAGAGATCGGAGGGTAGGTGTAGACATGACAGGATCAGAGGGTAGGTTCAGCAGGAAGCGAGCGGCCGCTGCGGTGCGCAGTCAGCCGCGTGTTCAGTGGCCCTACACCCGTCGGGGCTGCGTCCCCCCAATCCGTTTTCGTGAAGATGTGATGAATCGATTGGTCACGGCTCGAACGCCGCCAGGGCGTCTCGGATGTCGCGCAGCGCGAGGCGCATGTGATTTTCGACCGTCTTGCGCGTGATGTCGAGCACGGCGGCGGCCTCGCGGTACGTGAGGTCTTCCATGAAGCACAACTCAAAGACGGCTCTTCGCCGCTCGGGCAGTTGGTCGATCGCGACCTGCAGGTGCTCCTGAAGCAGCTGATGCTCGGCCTCAGCGTCCGGCGCCGCGGGCGCGGTGTGGTCGTCCGGCGCGGCGGCGTAGTCGAACTTGGCCGTGTCGCGGCTGTGGTTCAGCAGGCGCGAGTAGCCGATGGTGAACAGGTACCCACGCAACGACTTGTTGGGGTTGATTGCGTCGCGCCGCTGCCAGATGTAGACGAATGCGTTCTGGACGATGTCGTCGGCCACGTCGGGCGGGCAGTGGCGCCGCGTCAGATAGCGGATGAGCGCCGCATGGTGCCGCCGAAAAAACGTCTCGAACGCGGCGCGGTCGCCGTTCTTGATGCGCCGCGCGAGGTCGGCATCGTCGAGGTCCTCGCCGCCGCGTGTGGCGAGCAGCAGAAGCAGCACGGCGGCCGTCGACGTCATCACGCGATCGGTGGGCCCGAGAAGG
>JAAAPH010000119.1 GCA_009908415.1 Bacteroidota bacterium | reverse complement strand
CTCCCGTCGCTGCATCGGTGGGGAATCGATCTCCTGTTGCTGGGGCTCGGGCTGGCTGGCCTCGTCGGCGGAGCGCGCTTGCTCGTGGACGGCGCCGTCGCCCTCGCCCGGCTGCTGGAGGTCAGTAACGTCGTCATTGGGCTTACGGTCGTGGCCATCGGCACCAGCCTGCCGGAGCTGGCGACCTCGGCGGTCGCGTCCTGGCGGGGCGAAGGCGACATCGCCGTCGGCAACGCCGTCGGGTCGTGCATCTTCAACCTGCTAGGCATCCTGGGCCTCACCGCACTCGTGCATCCGCTGAGCACAGACGGCCTGGGCGTAGTTGACGGTGCGGTGATGCTTGGCCTCACGCTCTTCTTGCTGCCGCTCATGCGGACCGGTCACACGCTGAGCCGACTGGAGGGCGGGTTGCTGCTGGCCGCCTACGCGGGCTATATCGGGTATCTCGTCGTGTGAAGCGGCGCGGCGCAACTGTTTCGATTCCGATACAATCCAGCCTCTGGAGCGCTGCGTCCGAACTGTTTTTGCTAACAGCCGGTTGAGGCAGACGAACAATCACTCAGCAAAGCACACCGTTTTCATGACGATCAGCGAGGAAGCACGGGACGTACTGGACGAGATTGGGGCCGACCGGAGGGCTGCGCTCGTGGCGGCTAAAGCCATCGCCCAGCAGATCATCGGAGAAAGTGAGGGGACCGACCGACCCCTATCGGGGCTGGTGTACGACGTGTGGGGCCTCTACAACGAAGGGACCCCGCGCTGCCGCTTCACGTCGCCGTACGAAAACCGCGACCTTGTTTTCGCGGGGTTCTTCCACCGCAATAGCGGGGAGGAGGGATTTGTCGTGCGCCGGAAGGCGTTTTCACAGCACGAAATGGTGGAACTGCTCCGTAATAGCACCCGGCTCTCCGCCTAGCGCGATGGCCTGCGCGAGAACGCGGAGGGGCCCGGGCTCAGCGCCATCCGTTCTGGCTCGCCATCTCGATGGGGCCGGCACCTGTTGCCCGTAGGAAGGCATCCGCAAACGGGGCCATGCGTCGCACGGACCGGAGCGCCGCTCGAGCGTTTGCCGCGTGGGCGTACGCGAGCTCAACGCGATGATAGCCCGTCTGCACGTCGTGCTGCACGATGGGCGGCTTGGGCAGGCGAGCAGCGTGCCGGCGCGCGAATCGATCGGCCCGGGCGGCGGTGGAGAAGGCGCCCAGCTGCACCCGATACGGCTGCGTCGGCTGGAGGGTGGTGTCTGGGCCCACGATCACTCTGCGCGTGTGCGCCGCGCGCCCTGCCGTGCTTAGCACCTCCAGCGTGACCTCGTACGTCCCGGCCTCTGAATACGCATAGATCGGCGCCCGCGTGAACGCCGTGGTCCCGTCGCCGAAGGCCCACCGGTATTCGACGGGCGTTCCGCTCTGGAGGGCCGGCTCGAAGACGACGGAGTCACCCGGTTGGAGCGTGTCGGGGGTCACGCGGATGCTCTCGATCTGAAGGGGCGGAGGCGCCGGATGGACGCGCACGCGAAACGAGTGGAGCGGCGCCTCGTCATCGGCGGCGTGCACATCCGCCCGGTAGGTCCCGGGCGTCGCAAATTGCTTGGTGACGATGCGCCCCTCGCGCACGGTGCCGTCGCTGAAGGTCCATCGGAAACGACCCGACGAGGCCTGGGATGGACTCTCCGGGGTCAGCTCGAAGCGACCCATCTCGTGCACGGCCAGGGTAGCAGGCGCGGTGGCCGTCGATCCGGTGGTCGATGGCGCCTGCGCGGCCGAGCGGGGCAGAGCCAACCGGGCGGGGAGCGGCAGGCGCTGGAGCTTTACGCCCAAGCCGGCCCAGCTCAGCCGATCCATCCCGACGAAGCCGCCGTGCCCATCGAGGGCATCGTCGGGCAGGGCGACGTTGGTGGCCACCTCGGCGAACACGGCCAGATGGCGACCCACCGACACGTTGAGGCCCGCCGTGAAGGACGGTCCGAACGCCCACCGCTCGACGATCTGGACGGACCGTTGGGGGCCGGGCTGCTCTGTGCGGAGGGGCGTGTGTCCGCTCGTGACGTGCATGCCCGCCTGCACGTACGGGGTAACGTAAGACGAGAGGTCCGGGAAGCGGTACTCCGTCAGCAGCTGCATGGTCGTGCGCGTCCGGTAGTCGCGCGCGTACGCCGGGGCCGCGTTCACGTTTGCGATAGACGAGTAGCTGGCCGTCTGGTACGCGAGGCTGGCTCCGACCTGGGGCGATACGTAGAGGCCGGCTTCCAAGCCTATTCCATACGAGGACCGCGGGCAGCCCAACGTCGAGCCCCCACACGGTCCGGTGAACAGCGACGGACTATTCTCGCCCGTGTACTGGGTCAGTCCGAGCCGTGGTTTGACGTATGCTTCGAGTGGGTACGAGGGCACTTGGGCCGGCGCCGGATGCTCGTACGCGAGGAGGCCCACAGCCATCAGCAGCAAGAGAACGAGAGGGCGGCGCATCAGACGTGCGATCTGGTCAATGGAGAAGGCGAAGAGCGGGGGCCGCCCTTCATCTCAATCATCGACCGATCGGCGCCCATGTTAAAAGGGGCTTGCGCCGGGTCTCACGGCTGCGGCGGGGGGCAGGCTACGATGCGGCGTCTTCAGGGGATGGGGTGTCGGCAAATACGTCGAACACGGTGCGTTCGTCGGGGAGCACGACGGCCACGACAGCCTCCGTCTGCGGATCGTACGACTCGACGAGCCGGTGGAGCTGCGCCATCGAACTCTGGGCAATCTCGTCGCGATCGCCCCGGAAGGTGAGATAGCGAAGCGGCTCCTCGCCCTCTGCGCCGGGGCGTTGTAGGGACGCGACGATGGCGCCCCGTCCGCGCTGTTGGTACTGTGCCCACGCGTGCCGCGCAATCGTCGCCCACTGAGTCGCTACGATACGCTTGAGCAACGGGCCGGGATCTTCGTCGATAAAAGAAGACATGTGAAGCGGGTCCAAGCGAGTGAAAAAGGGCAGGGGCGTTCAACACAAAAGGCTCCGCCGGGGGGACGGAGCCTTTCGTGGTGAGCAGTGGGATGGGAGGTGTTTCAGCGGTTGCCTCCGGATCCATCGTTCATGCCGTCTTGCCGGGCGGTCTGCACGGCCTGGCCAATGCGGTTGCTCAAAGTGCTATCGGCCCGCGCGGCTCGCATGACAGTCCCGAACCGCTGGGGCGTGATGCCGTCTGCCGACTGCAGCTTCTGGGTCATTTCCTGCTGAAACTGCTTCCGTACCTGCATCTGCTGCTGGCGGTTCTCTGCCTGCTTCATCTTGGGCGCGTAGGTGCGCTGCAACGCTTGCAGCTCAACAACCACCTGGGCGATCGTTTCGAGTTCCGTGTCGCTCACCTCTACGTCGGGCGGTGGGGCCGGCTGGCCCTGCTGGCCGGTCTGCGCGAGTGCGGCCGGAGCCAGAAAGAGAGCAGCGAGCATGAAGATTCCGATACGGCGAGTAAAGCGTGTCATGGGAAAGTCCCTGTCAATGAGCGGCGAGCGTAGGTGCCTCGGTGCGTCCGTTTACAAAAAATGGCGTACTTCACCGTACCGGGCAGGGTCGGGAGTGTGTCGAGAACGATAACAAATTGTAGAAAATTGTGGTAAAGAACGGGGGTGGACAGCGGGCGAGGCGGGCGAGTTGTGCGTCATGCCGGGCCTTTCTACCTTACGGATGCGGCCACGGTGTCCACCCTGGCGTCCGTGTGCGTCTGTGCCCTTTGTGAACTGAACAACGCTCTACGTGATGACTTTTCCGCCTGTTGATCCGCCGTCTCGCACGCTC
>JAAAPH010000070.1 GCA_009908415.1 Bacteroidota bacterium | reverse complement strand
CAGGATCGCCTGCGGGTGACGCTCCTTGATGGCGTAATACTGCCGCATGAGCGGCGTGCGGCCCTTCTTCGTCGCGTCGGTTTGAGGATTGGCCTGAGGCATGCGTCAGCGCGGGAGAAGGTGGTGAAGCAGCGCGTGAAGGGGAGCGATTAAGGTAGACGAGCGCGCGTCGAAACGCAATTTGTTTTATCTGCAAAAACGGTTATACCCTGAAGCATCCATGGACTGCCTCCATCCATTTTTGGCCCACCACCGCTCATTCAGACCGATACGCGCCATGCCAACAATCGACGTTCACCCTGTCAATAACGGATCAAGGCAGCAGGTCGGCAACGGCTACCGACGCCCACTTTGCAACGGGCGGGTCCAGCCAGACCCCGCAGGTCGAGGCTCTACGGATTGCGTCTCCATCTTCGCGGTACAGGCTCGGTAGGTGAGGTGCCCCCCCCGCTCAGGGGACGCTACTTACATGCCGCGGTTCAGCCCGTGGGGCGACGCCGGTTGCCCACGGCGAAGTTGACGAATCTCGCGGCGCAGCCGGGCCTTCAGGGCATCGAAGTACGCGTCCAGATCATCCGTCTGCCGCAGCACCTGATGCGCGTCGGTTGCGCGCAGCGCGTCAAGCGCCTCCTCCACCGACGCGATCCGGCGGCGCAGCCGTGCGGCGCGAGCCATCAGCTGAGACCGGTCGCTCTTCGCGGACGCTTCAGCGCGCTGCCCAAAACCGCTTTCTTCGAGCGTCTCGGCGATCGCCTCCACGCGAGCAAGGTCGTTTTGCTGATAAGCCTCCCGCAGGGCGTTGAAGTGGTCACGCGCTTCCTCTTCCGCAGAGGCCTCGACCATATCCGGGTGGCACAGCTTGCTCGCGCGCCGGTACGTCGCTTTCAGCCGGGCCTGCTCCTCGTCGGAGATCGTTGCGGGTGGCGTCTCATCGGTGGCTTCCAGCACCGACCGGAACTGCTCGAACTGGGCCTCGGCCTTGTTGTATGCGCGGCGGCGCTGCCGATCGCTGCGTCGGGCGTAGAGCGACTGCTCCAGTTGCTCTTTACGCAGGCGCAGGAGCGTCGAGACGAGCGGTCCGAGTTCGTCGCGATACCGCGCGTTGAAGCGGTGGAGGACCCGCTGCAACTCGGCCTCTTCCTGCTCCAGCTCGGACAGCTTTTCTTCGAGACGTTCGACGTCCGCCTGCAGCGTCGTCTCCCCACCCGCTGCCTGGGTCGGGTCGGCGGTCGAGGACGGCACATCGGCGGCGGCGTTTGCCTCGGCCAGCAGCGTTTCGATCAGCGCCATGGCGGTGCCGTAGGCCGATTGCTGAATGGCTTGGTCCAGTGCATCGAGGCGTCGCGCATCCAGCGCGTTCGCGGTGCGGAGGCGTTCCATTTGCTGGGCCAGCGCAGCAGCATCTTTCACGATCGCCAGGCTGCGCATGGCGCGGAGGCGCTCCAGCACGGTGTCGTCGAGGCGGTCCATCGAATCACCGAGTCGGCCGATCCACGAATGAAGAAACGAGCGTGTGTTGATCTCAATTCTCGCCCCGGTTGCGTGTTTCCGGAGGGGGCCCCTCCGTATCCGGGGGACCTTAGTAGAGGCGCGCCAGGCCAAGCCCCACGGTGAAACCCGGTGCATCGAGGCGCTTCGTGAGGTCGAGCCGCAAGGCCCCAAGCACCCCGCTGATCGAGAGGCCGAGCTCGTGATGCATGCCGTCGGAGTCGGCAATCGGAATGCCCCGCCGCCGCAGCTCCGCCTGCCGGGCGTCGGAGATCCACGTCTGCCCGTGGCCGCCGTGTAGCACGATGTTGTACCCTTGCTCGGCGAGGCCGTAGAGCCCGAGGAGCTCCAGCGGGACGGTGCGGAAGCTGTGCTCCCAGAAGAGGCCGGCATACTGCTCGCCTTGATACGGGCGATCTTCGAGCGTCTTCAGCGCGCCAAACACGCTGAACGGCCGCCAGCTTGCATCCACAATGCCGAAGCGCTGCACCGGGAGCGTGCCGGTAAAGGTGCCGCCCACGACCCGCACGTCGAGCGCATTCGGAAGCAGGCGCCGTTGAAAGAACGTCTCGATGTGGCCGTCTAGCTGGGCATGGAAACGGGTGAAATCGTAGTCGCTGCTCAGCCAATCCGTGGTGCTGTGCTCGACCTGCACCATCAGGCGGCTGTCCCCGAAGATGCCCAGTTGCGGGCTGGTGTCTCCAATCCCCACGGTCAGCGATAGCGAGCGGAGCATGCCCTCGTCGATCGAGGGGTTTGGCGGCTGGAGGCGGTTGCGGCCGAAGAGATCGTACGAGGTGGTGCGCTCCGCGGCAAACTGGCGCTCGTTATTGAAGCGCAGTTCCACTGTCGATTCCAGCGCCGCTAGTTCGCGTTCGATGCCGACCCGCACCCGCTCGTTGCCAAAGTAGTCGAAGTAATCGAGTCCGCCGCCCAGCGTCCAGATGGTATTAGCGATGCGGCCATAGACCGGCGACCGGTACCGGCGGTCCACGCCGTAGCGGTAGCTGCCCACCAGCCGCGTCTGCCGGTCGGGCCCGAAGCGTAACCCCGCCTGGGCGCCGTAGGTCCAGGCCAGCGGGGAGGCGGCGCTCGTGTTGTAGCCGCCCCGACCCCCGACCCGAAAGCGGTCCTCCACGTCGATTGCGAAGGACGCCCCGGCGTGCAAGCCTTCCACGCGGTTGTACCAGAGGCGAGGCCGCAGTTCACGCTCGATGTCGACGCCGCCGAGGTATTCCCCCGAGGCCTGCGCTGCGACCGGTCCCCCCTCCGACGACGCTTCATTCTCATCATTCATGCGGGCACGGATCAGCCGACCGAGGGGCCCGCGCGGGGCGAAGGCTTTCTCGATGGTCGCCGTGCTATCAATCTGGCGATAGGCGCGGCGCTCAGCAATCGTCAGCGGCACGGAGGAACCAGCGAACGCCAGCGTATCGCTCTCCACCGGCCGTGCAGCGAGGGCGTCGATGCGCGCCCGTGCCGTCGAGTCCATAACGACGCGCTCGCTGCGCCGGTACAGCGAATCGGGCAAGGGTACGTTGGCCTCGTATCCGCTCAGCCGGGACACCTGGTCGATGCGGATGGGCGGCAGCGAAATCAGCCCGGTAAAGGCGACGTTGATTTCGTGCTCGGCGCGCAGATCCACCGGCAACCAAAACGAGCGGCCAAAATTGGAAAACTGCTGCGTAAAATGCACGCGGTAGCTGCGTACCGGCGGCGGAAACACGAACGAACGGTTCGGCCGGAGGTCGGCTTCGAGGAGGGCATACGCGCTATCGAGCACGGCGACGCGTCCGGTGAAGGCCGAACGCAGGCGCCCGTCCGGCTTCACGCCGATGTCATACACGACCTGCCCGTCGATGGCGCGGGTGCTGTCGAGCGTGAAGGTGTAATGCTGGAGCGCTTCGGGGTGGGTGACGCCCATCAGCGAGTGGCCGCCAATCTCGATATTGTCATCGTATAGGTTCGCCACGAACAGCGCGGCGGGCAGGGCGTCATCGATATCGAGATTCGCCGTCTGCCGCTTGGCGGTTTGCACCTCACGCATCCCCTCGTTCTTGTCCCAAAACGCCCGCGTCTGCGTCTCGATGATCGACACGATGCCCGTGTCATTGGCGACGGTGAATCGATTGTACGCGTCTGCGCGGTAGGTCGCCAGCTCGGCGCGCCACTGCTGCTTCTGCTCAATCACGCGCCGCATGATACGTTCGGCCGGGTTTTCGCCACTGACGACGACCTCCTCCATCTGGAGCGTGGAGCGCGGCAGGGTAATCTGCAGCGGCTGCGCAGGCG
>JAAAPH010000364.1 GCA_009908415.1 Bacteroidota bacterium | reverse complement strand
CGGTTTCCGCCGTTCTCGACCGGAGGCTTCACGTTTCTGGAGCAGGCCGTGGCCGAGGGCGAACCGGTCAACTTCTTCCGGGGCAACGACCCGGTCTTCGACGAAGAGGGCAACCTGGAGAATGTGCGCCAGGACGTGAATCTTGGCTCCCCCATTCCCGACTGGTTCGGGCAGGTTAGCATCAATGCAACGCTCTTCGACCGCCTCACCTTCTACGCGGCGGCCGACTGGCAGACCGGCGCGCAAGCGGTGAACGTGGACGAGGTGCTTCGCTTCTTCAACGACATCCCGAACATCCTCGCAGGCCAGCAGCCCGAGTTCATCAGCCAGGACCGCTTCCCCGGCGAAAATGATCCGGGGGCCGTGCAGGCCCTGACGACCGGCGGCGGGTTCTTTGACCTCGCCGGGCAGTTCGTGGAAGACTCCGACTACCTGAAGGTGCGGCTGATTTCGCTGAACTATCAGTTGCCGCGGCGCTTCTTTGCCGGCACGCCGGTGCAGCGGGTTGACCTGGGCGTTCGTGTCCGCAATCCGTTCAACTTCGTCGAGCCGGACTTCGACCCGGAGGTGACGGGCGACAACGCATCGGGCGCCGGCGCCTTCGCCTTCAGCGTCGTGTCGCCGCCGCGGGAGTACCTCTTCAACATCCGCGCGACCTTCTGAGCGGCCGCACGATCCACGGACGCACGGGGCGGCGTGACATGATGCCCGCCGCCCCGCCGGTCCATTCCCCGTTATCCCTCTTTGCCCTGCGCATTGATAGACGCTTCCACGATGAAGAACGGTGTATTACGACTTGGCATCCTGCTCCTTGGCGTTACGCTCCTCTGGAGCGGGTGCGACATGTTCGATCCTACAAATACAAGCAACCCGGACATTCGGCAGGATCAGTACCTGCAGTTCGAGAATCCGATGCAACAGTGGCTCTCCGGCATGGAGCGGCAGGTCGCGCTCGTGTACGGTGCGGCCAATCTGGATAACGAGCGTGAGGGGCCCCTTACGATCTATCATGCCCTGGCCTCCGACAATTACGTGAATACGGAAACGTTCTTTAACCAGAACTTCGACAACCTCGCGCTCAGTCCGCAGGATGACGACATTGACGACATTCTGTTTGCGCTGTCCGACCTCCGCGAGGCAGCTCAGTTTGGTCAGAACGAGGTGGCCGCGGCCGATGAGGACACCAGCCCCAACGACCTGGCCGAGTTGCAACTGTACGAGGGACTTGCCAGCCTGCTCTTGGGGGAGAACTTCGTCGCCGCGCCCCCCGACTCGGCGGCCGCGCCCGTGGCGCCGGAGCAGCTCTACCAGAACGCCCTCGATCTCTTCGAGTCGGCGCTCGGCCAAGCGTCTGAGGCCCAGACGGAGTACGCACTGCGCCTCTTCCTGGCCCGCACCCATCGCAACCTCGGAAACGAAACAGCGGCGCGGGAGCAGGCGCAGGCCGTCATCGACGCGGACCGCGACTTCGTCCGCTACGCGCGGTACGACAATGCCGCCGGGCCGACGAATCTGATGCAGAACGCGCTGTTCGACCGGGGCTCCTTCGATGACCTGCAGCCCCTGCCGCGCCTCGATTTCCTCGACCCGAAGTTCTATCAGGGCGCCTTCCCCAACACGGTCCAGGGCGACGATGCCGACGCCGACATCGCGATCGCCAAGGCAGAAGAAGCCTTCCTGATCAAGGCAGAGGTGCAAATCGCGCAGGGCGACCTCCCGGGCGCGCGCCAGACGATGAAGGATCTGCTCGACATCATCGAGGAGCGGAAAACGTCATCGCTCTCTGACGAGATCGAGCAGCGCCGGTTTAGCGTAAACCCGCAGGGTGTGGCCAGTGCTCGTCCGGACTCGACGAACTGGAGGGTGGCAGCCAGCCCGGAGGACACCCTTCGTGCGGGGCTCGTGCGCGACCGCGGCGCCAACGCCATCCCCTTCCCGGTGCCGGTGATTTCGGGCACCTCCGTCACCGACGACATCATCGACGACCAGACCGCCGAGGACGGTGCGCTCGAACTCCTCTACCTGATGCGCCAGGAGGTCTTCATCGGGGAAGGGCGCCGCGCGGCCGATCTCGGCATCCGCCTCCCGCTTACGCGCAACGAGCGGACGCTCAACCCCAATATAGACGCAGGCGATGACGTGCTGGAGGGCTTCGTGCCGGCGTACATCCCGACCTCGTCCGGCATTCCGCTGCTCGACTTCTGCGTCGTCGGCGGCGAAGCGGGCGGTTGCGCCTACCCGCGTCCCAACGACGCCGAGGCGGTCATTCTGGTGAACATGAACGAGGTGCTCGTCGAGAATAAGAGCGAGGCACTTCCGTTCTACTAGATTCCGCCAAGCGTGCCGGGGCGCCACCGAACGCCCGCTGTGCGCTGCGTGAGGAGCCCGACGGACCCTGTGCCGTCCGGGCTCTTTGCTATTGCGCACCGTGCCGTGGTCTTGCAATGTACCGCCCAGTTGTTGTCTCGGCTCGTTACGCGCCTCATGGTGTTTTTGGGAGGGCTCGCCGAATGCAGGCTGCTCGCGCTCGACCGTAATTTCGAGCGAGAACACCGGGAGCCTTTCGAGGTGGAACGTGATCCGGACGGCGGTACGCCTACGATGGGTGCAGCCGAGTCGACGCCGGCCCCGAGAGGCGTCCTGGGGATCGATGAACCCCACGGACGGGATCGACGCGTATTCGCTTCCATCAATTCGCTTCCATCAAACAGTCGCTCCGACTTGTCCCCATGGCCGCCCCGCCCCCCTCGGATGCATCCGGCAACGACAAGCAAGACTTCTTCAAGCGGGTCTGGGCCGTCGTTGCCCGGATTCCGCCCGGCAGGGTGACAACGTACGGCGACATCGCCGAGCACCTGGGCACGCGGAGCGCGGCGCGAACGGTAGGGTGGGCGCTGAAAGCCGCGGTCGGAAGGGGGCTGCCGTGTCACCGCGTGGTGAACCGATTCGGGGCGCTCACGGGCAAGCGGCACTTCGAGGGGCCGCACGTCATGGAAGAGCGGCTCCGCAGCGAGGGCATCGGTTTTACGGACGACGGGCGGGTTCGGCTGGATGAGCATCGGTGGGTGCCCAGGGAGCCGCCGCCCGACGTGCACGCCGGCACGTAACCACACGCCGGAACCATCCGATACCGGCGTCGGCTCGTCCGGCGTGGGTCACATGGGGACATGTACAAACTTGCAAAAATCAAAGAATAGAGTGGCGCGTTACAGCTATATTACATTAACAATTGACTAGGCCGCGGTCAATAGTTACCTAATATGTATCGTTGATAGCGTGTGGCCACCAGCATGCGCGTCACCACCGATGCACAGATGCGTCCTCGGTGCTTCATGGCGTGAGCGAGTTCCACCGCCCATCATCGTACCTCGTTTGGCCCGATCAGCCCCGACCCTGACTCCATGAAACGAACGATACAACGAATCTTTTTCTTTTTGGCCCTATTTCTCGCGGTGCCGCTCGTCGCAGCGGCCCAGGAGGGCATCATCGAAGGCACGGTGGTCGACGGCGACACGGATGAGTCGCTGCCCGGCGTGCAGGTGTTCATCCCCGATCTCGGCGCCGGTGCGGTGACCAACATCGACGGCGCGTACACCATCACCGGCGTGCCAGTCGGTACGTACACGGTTGAAGCCCGGTTTGTCGGGTTTCGAACGGCGACGCGCGAGGTCGAGGTGAGCGCTGACGAAACCGTGACGGTAGACTTCACGCTCACGCCCAGCTCCATCGATTTGAACGAGGTGGTTGTGACCGGTACCGGTGGTCCGGTGGAGAAACGCACGCT
>JAAAPH010000172.1 GCA_009908415.1 Bacteroidota bacterium | reverse complement strand
GATCGGCGCGATGATGCGGATGCCCTGCGCGGCCATCGCCATCGCCAGGTCGTCTTCCAGCGACTTGATACGGCTCACCTTGATGCCGGGGGCAGGCGTCAGTTCGTAGCGCGTCACCGTGGGCCCCACAACGGCTTTGATATTCTGAATCTCGATATTGTACGTGTCGAGCTTATCGAGCAGGATCTGTTTGTTCTGCTCCAACTCGTCCATGTTGACCGACGGATCCTCCTCGGTCGCCGCGTCGAGCAGGTCGATGGCGGGAGGCGTGTACGAGAAGTCTTCCGCGTCCACGTCCTGCACGCGCTCGATATCGTCGGCCTTCTCTTCTTCGATTTGCTCTTGCACCTCCATCTCGACGTCTTTCACGTCGGGGCTGGGGGCGGCATCGGAGGGCGATGGATTCGGCGTTGGGTCTGCGTCCTCCATGGGGGCGGAAGAGGCCGCTGTCGAGCCCTCAGCACCGGTCGAGGCCGTTTTGGAGCGGGCGTCTGGGCGCGGTGTGGAAGGTGCGCCCTCGTCCGAGGAAGGCGCTTCGGGGGCGGAGCCGCGGAAAAGGTCGTTGCGGCGCGCGTAGGGCGACGGGCCGCGATCGTCAGGCGGACTCAGCCGGGGGGGCGCATCGGCCGAGGGCGACGAAGAACGGGAGGGGGATGCGGACGACGCGTCCGCCGCCTTGGACGATGGCGCAGACGATGCCGCGGACGGGGCCGTCGAAGACGCGTCCGTCGACGCCTCCGACGGCGTCGCGGTGCGTTGCTTTTTCTGTGCGTTTCGCTGCTGCCGTTTCGCCTTGCGCTTCTCGTCGCGCGCTTCGCGGCGCGCGGCCCGTTGTTGGGCGACGCGTTCTCGCCGCTCGATCCACCGCGCCTGGAGGGACTGCCACCGTCGGGTGAGCCCCTCCCGTAGGGCGCGGAAGAGATCCGCCACGCGGTCCAGCGAGCGCTGTATGTCGTGGTCGATGGTTAAGAGCAGCGTGATCGTCCCGCCCAACAGAAGCAAGATGAACGACCCCACAGAGCCAAAAATGCGCTGCATCCACCCGGCGATGCCCATGCCCAATGCCCCGCCCCAGCGGCTCAGGTCCGCGTCGAGCGCATGGCCAAACCACCCGAACAGGCAGGCCACGATGAAGGCGCCGACGACGGTGAGCACCGAGACGAAGGGCAGGTACACGACCGACCGATTGCGGAATGCCACATACCCCCAGGCGGCGAGGAGGCCAGTAAAGAACAGCACGGTATACCCCAGGAAGTGAGGCACGAGCACCCAGGCCAGCGAGGCGCCGACGAGGCCCAGCCAGTTCTGCGCTGGGGTCTCGGTCGGGTTGAGGGCCTCGTCCACCGAGAAGCGTTGCGCGACCGCGTTATCCATGGGGTGATACGTGACGACGGCGAGCGACACCAGCACGGCGAACGCCATCAGCACAAGGCCGAGCACCTCCTTCTTGCGCTGGGTGGGAATGAGGGGGGCGCCCGATTTTTTGCGGTTCTTCGATTTTTTCTTCGTGCGCGTCGAGGCCATTAGAAACACGATGGACCGGTAATCAAACAACGATCAAGGGCGGCATGGCGCGGTCCCGCAAACGTCATGCGAGGCGACCGCGCGGGCCGCACTGATCACCCCTGCGACGAACCCGCGCACGCTTACGGGCTGGAGGCCCGGCGCTGGGCCGATGGGGAGGCAGACGACATCTCGTCATGTAAGACCAGGCGGTTGTCTGTATAGTAGGGGAGCACCGGCACCGCGTCAACCCGAAAGCAGTAGTCGACGTCGCCCTCGTAGCCCATGCCAGTAAGAAGCTGAACGGCATTGCCCCGGCGCAGCCGGGTCGACACGTCCGGCTGGTCGTGCATGTATAGCGTGTAGGCGGCATTGGCAGCGTCCGAGACGAACGTGGGTTCTGTCTCGTCCCACAGGCGGTCGAGGATCAACCCGGCACAGACGGTGTCCTCTAGAGAGATGCGGTTGTGGCGCCCGGCACACACGATCGTGACATCGGTATCGACCTGCTTGATGAATTCGACCACGCGGCCGGCGTTGAGGAGCGACCCCGCCACGAGGTGGCGAGCGCCCCGCGCCCGAGTGAGGGCTTTCGTGCCGTTGGTCGTGTTCAGAATGATGTCACGCCCTTCCACTTCGTCGCGGGTGTATTCCAGCGGCGAGTTGCCCAGGTGGTAGCCTTCGATTTTCTCGCCGCCGCGCTCGCCACCGAGGCGATAGATATCGGGGTCGAGGTTCGACGCAATTTTACTTGCCTGGGCCATGTCGAGGACGGGCAGCACCGCCCGCGCGCCGTTGTTCAGCGCGGTGACGATGGTGGAGCAGGCCCGCAACACGTCAATCACGACGACGGTACGGTCGCGGACGTCATCTTCCTCGATGCCGCTGCTCGTTAGGAAAACCTCAATGCTCATAATTCAATTCGGTTGGTCGTGGCGCAAGAGGAAGGGGCGAGCCAACGGACGGGTGTTAAGAGGTTTTGTGGAAGGGCGGTGTGGTGACGACGACGTCCAGCGTGCGGCGTCCGGTGTCAATGGTAAGCGATTGACCCGGTTCCGTGTACGTGGGTTCGTTCGGCACGTAACCCAGCCCGATGCCTTGTTCCAGCATGGGCGATTGCGTGCCGCTCGTGACCGTCCCGATGACGCTGCCATTAGGGGCCAGGATGTCGTGCCCGTGGCGAGGGATACCGCGTTCCTGGGCGATAAAGCCCACCAGCTTGCGGGCGGGACCGGTCTCTTTGATCGAGCGGAGCGCATCCCGGCCGATGAAGTCGCTGGCGTCGAGCTTGACCACCCACCCCAGGCCCGCCTCGTAAGGGTTCGTTTGGGTCGTGATGTCGTTGCCGTACAGGCAGTAGCCCGCTTCGAGGCGGAGCGTGTCGCGGGCGCCCAGGCCGGCCGGCTTCAGGCCGTGGTCGGCGCCGGCCTCAAGGAGCGTGGTCCAGACGTGCTCGGCCTCCTCGGCGGCACAGTAGATCTCCAGCCCCTGTTCGCCGGTGTATCCGGTGTGCGAGAGGATCACCCGGTCGCAGCCCATGAAGGATCCAGCCGCGGCTTCTTCAAAATGGTAAAACGAGAGCTCGTTGAGGTCGATGTCCGTGAAAGGCTGCGCGATGGCGAAGGCCTCCGGGCCCTGGAGGGCTAGGAGCGCCGTCTCCGCCGAGACGTCCTCGATCGTAACGCCGAACACGTTATGCGTTCGCATCCATGCCACATCCTTCTCGATGTTGGCCGCGTTAATCACCAGCATGTACGTGTCCGCATCCAGCCGGTACACGATAAGGTCGTCCACGATGCCGCCGTCGGGCTGGCACATCACCGTGTACATCGCACGTCCATCGTACAGCCGTTCGGCATCGTTCGTGACGAGGTCCTGCACGTAATCGAGGGCCTGCGGGCCGCGCACCATCACCTCGCCCATGTGACTGATATCGAAGAGGCCGGCGGCCGTGCGCACGGCCTTGTGCTCCTCGATGATGCTGGTGTACTGCACCGGCATGTCGAACCCCCCGAACGCCATCATCCGGGCGCCGAGTGCTTCGTGTGCTGCGTGCAGCGGAGTGGTCTGGAGCGTGTTGGAGGCGTCAGCCATGCAAGTGTACCGTTGTGATGAGGTCGCGATGTCGTCACGTGCAGGGAATCATGATAGGCGATCGGTGCGGCTGAGTCAACGGCAGCGAGCGATTCGGCCGCCTCACCGCGCTAGGGGCCTACAGGCGATGCGCCCGGAAGTCGATCGCGTCGAGCACCTCGACGGCCGCGTCGGCATCGGCCTCGTTGGGAAAGCCGAGGCGGAAGGTGCCGCCGGTG
>JAAAPH010000032.1 GCA_009908415.1 Bacteroidota bacterium | reverse complement strand
CGTAGGTGTCCAACGCCAGCGCCCGCGAGGCGTAATCGATGCTGCGCTCGTACTCGGCCCGGCGGTAGTACAACGCCGCAACGCGCTTGAGGGCACGGCGGTGCGTGGGCTCTTCGTCCAACACGGCTTGATACGCGCTCAGCGCCTCGTCGTAGCGCCGCGCCTTGTGGTGGCGCTCGCCCGCCCGGAACCGCCATTCGATCGACGCACTGTCTGGGGCAAAGGAGGTACGCACCGGACGGTCCAAATCGGTGGCATCCTCGTCGCTCGTGTACTGAAGCTCCGGGCCCCCCACGGATACGGTAATCGGCTCGCTCCCCGAGGGCACGCTCACGCTGCGGCGTGCGACCTGCATGGGGGCGAGGGACAGGGCTTCGCTGTGCATCAGCTCCCCACCGGCCTGCACCCGAAGTGTATCGTCGATGGCCGCCAGCGCATTGATGGCGACCTCGACGGTGTCGCCCTCGCGGTCGACGTTCAACACGCCGTACCGCGCCGCATCGTCCATCCCGCCGATCTCTTTTACGGGAAACATGGTTTCTGCCCACGTATCCGCGACGTACGGCGGGAAAAACCGCGGGCCGAACGGCGTCCCCGCCGACCCGAGCGTCTGATTGAAGTGCCGGCCGGCCTGGGCTTCCACGTACTGCCCATCGTCATCGGTCAAGAGGTCTTCCCAGATCCCGCCCGACCGGGCCAGCGACCAGATCCATACTTTTTGGCCGGGGGTGTCCGCGTGCTCTCCCCAGTGGCCGAAGCCGAAGTCCCAGTCGTGCCAGTAGCCGCCGTAGAAGTCGGTGTACGCCCCCAGCACGTGATACGACTTGCTTCCGCCGAAGTCGTTGTTTCGGTAGAAGGAGAGGTCCCGGCCCTGGTCGTCGATGGGCCACGGATGCGCATCCCCGTCATGGCCGATGTAGTGATCACCCGGAAAGAAAAACTGCAAGTCGTCCCGGGCCTGGGCCGCCGCGTTGAGCCAGTGGTACCGGAGGCCATCGAGCGGCGTGGGGTTGAACCAGAAGTTGTCGATCTCGAGATAGGCAGCATCCTTCGGTACGGTGAGTGTCACACGCCACCGCGTGCGGGATGTCCAGTCGGTCGCGCCCAGCACCACGCTGGCACTGCCGTCTTCGTGTTGGCGGGTCCGATAGTGGACCGGTGTGGCGGTCGTGGGCGCGTGGCCGTACACGCTGAAGTTGTGCTCGATGCCGCCCGAGGACCACGGCCCACGCACGGCGATGTCGCGAAATTTGAGAACCTCGTTCTTGTAGATGAACTCGTGACCGGTCGACTTTTCGATCCCGCCCCAGACCTTTCCTCCCACTTCGGGGAGCACGGTGACATCAATGTACGGATTCTCCAGTCGGACCACGGTCCACGCCTCCGGTTCTCCGTCGTGGCTGAACCCATCGAACCGGAAGTACGGATACATGCCTGCGTCCTGGTACAAACTGGGAATGGGATCCGGGTCGCCGAAGGGATAAGTGCGGATCGTCTGGCGCGCTTCGCTCAGCGTGGTCGTCTGCGCAGCGACGGGCCCCGCCAGCACAAGTAGCCAACTGATCACCAGGAGCGTACGCCCCACACAGTTGGTCCCGGAAGGCCTCAAGGAGGCTCTGCTCATACGCTGGTTCGCCATGTAGACGCGGATTGGTCGAGGATAGCCGGTTGCGCTTGACCCACTGTGGTGGCGTCGAATTCAGAAGCCCGCCGTGCCAGTCGGTATGTGCATATAACAGACATTTTCACACGGACGCAAGTCGGTTGCTTCGTCGGTGCGGCTGCAGCCCCATGCTTGCAGCATCTCGGGGGCGCTGCACGGTCTGTCCTGGGCGATAGCGGGCAGCAAGCCCCCGGACCGCTTGGGAACCACCGATAGGACCACACCCCGCTCTCCCCCTGTGTGGACGCAATGGGACCGCGGCAGCCACCTCACCAAAAGCGAAACGCCTTTCCCCGGTCACAGGGAAAGGCGTCTCTTTCGGTTGAAACACTACGCCGATCACGTTGGGTGTACCGTCCGTGCGGCGGTCCGATAGAATCGGGCGTCGGGGCGCCTCACTACATCACGACTCCCCAAAATTTTGGATAACGTCCTCCTTCTTCCACCCCATCTCCCACTGCTTGGCGCGATGCTCGCGCATCGACTGGGAGACGATTTCCGTGCTTGGATCGCGATACGGGTTGCTCTGCAACGCCAAGCCTTGCTTTCGCGCCTCCGATCCTTGCTTCCGGAGTTCGTTGTTCTTGATCTTCTTACTCATTACTTACTCGCCTCGTTGGATGATCAAGAAGGATGCACTATGCACCTTCTAAACTAGGCAGCAACTCGCAAAAAATCAAACCAAATAGGCTCCATTGGACCGCTCGAATCGCGTGAGACGGCCCTACTCGGTTCGGGCCGTCGTATCGCGCATGTGGCTGAGCCGAAGGATCGCCCCCGGCGCGTTGACGACGACGTAAATCGCCCCGTCAGGCCCGGTAACCGCCTCCCGCACGCGCCCGGCATTCTTGAGAATGACCTCCTGGTGCTGCACGTGATTCCCGGCGAGGCTGAGAAGCCGCACCTCCTGGTCCCTGAGCGCGCCGACGAGGAGGTGGTTACGCCAGTACGGAAAGTCCTGCCCGTCGTACACGTCGAGGCCCGAGACCGCAATCGAGGGCCGCCAGTACAGCACGGGCTGCTCCATGCCCTCCCGGGCTCGCTCTTCGGTGATGATCGTCCCATCGTAGTTGATACCGTAGGTGATCACCGGCCATCCGTAGTTGCGCCCGGCCACGATCCGGTTGAGTTCGTCGCCGCCGCGAGGGCCATGCTCTACGCCCCAGAGCGCATCCGTCTCGGGATGAATGGTTAGCCCTTGCGGGTTGCGGTGCCCGTAGGAAAAGATGGAGGGCAACGCATCGTCGCGCCCCACGAATGGGTTATCGCTCGGAATCGACCCATCGCGATGGATGCGATGCACCTTCCCATTCGGCCGGCTAAGGTCCTGGGCCTGACTCTGAGCGCCCCGGTCGCCAATCGAAAAGTAGAGCCGCCCCTCCGCATCAAACACGATGCGACTGCCGTAATGATGACGACTCGTACGATACGTGTCGTGCGGCGCTTCGAAGAGCACCTGCTGGTCTGTCCACGCGTTGTTGCGAATGTGGCCGCGAACGACGCGCGTCATCGCAGGGCGATTGTCGCCTTCGCCCAGGGCATGACTGTACGCCAGATAGATCCACCCATTGTCTTGGTAGTCCGGGTCGACGGCCACGTCCAGCATACCGCCCTGCCCGGCGTAAAGCGCCTCGGGAAGACCGGCCACCGGCTCGGCACGGAGACGGCCGCTTTCAATCATATGCACGTCTCCGGACTGCTCGGTGATGAGCGCCGTTTGCGTGTCGATGAAGTCGATCGCCCAAGGGTTCTCAAGCCCCTCCGCCAGAACGTCGACGTTCAGGGTATAATCGAGCGTCTCCAGTTGGTCGGGCAGACCGGACGACCCGGCGTCCTGCGCGTACACGGTCGTGGAGAGCAGGGTGAATGTTAGGGTGAAAACACCATAACGAATCAGTCGAAGCATGGATGTTCAGATTGTGATGGAAAAGGATTGCCGTGTGCAGGGCCGAAGAAACCGCCTCCGCGCACCGCTTGCTCGGATAGCAAACGTTCGACCCGCCCTTGATGCTCCCGGCCAAGCAGCACCGATCTGCGCTATCAATACGTGCGGTTTGCAAAAAAGATACGCTCGTTCGACATCCATTGCCCGTTGGTGAAGTCCGGGATCGATACCGGGTGTCCGCCCTGTGCCACGGACTGCTCAGACAGCGGTCCGATG
>JAAAPH010000478.1 GCA_009908415.1 Bacteroidota bacterium | reverse complement strand
GCCGGTGCGCAGCTTCGACCTGGACGCGGACTTCGGCGAACGCTCCGGCCTGACCGACGCGCGGCCCGTCCGCATCGAGGGACTGAAGCTCGAAGACAGCGAGCACGCCACGGAGTGGAAGCTGATGAGCTTCGGCAATGCGACGCCGCCGGACAAAGGCCACATCCACGACGACCTCGGCATGCAGTACATCACGATTCGCGTGGACGACATCGACCCGTACCTAGAGCGCATCCGGGCGCACGATGTGGCGCTGCTGGGCGAGACGCCCATCGCGCTCGACGACGGCAATCACTTCGCGCTCATTCAGGATCCGGATGGCACGTTCATCGAGTTCATCGGCCCGATGGACGGCGAGTAGACGCGCGCCGGCCTGCGCCGGAGCACCCGATACAAACAGAAAAAGCCCGACCGCTAGGCCGGGCTTTTTTCTTGTCTGAACCAGCCGGACAGCTGATTACAGGGCGTTTTTCAGACGCTGCACGTTGGACGCGCTGAGTCCTTTGGGGGTCTGCTCGACGATAAACTCGACGCGCTCCCCTTCCCGAAGATCTTCGCCCGGGACTTCACTGTGATGGACGAAGACGTCGTCGCCTCCGTTTTCGGGCTTGATAAATCCAAAGCCCTTCTCGCTGCTGAACCACTTAACTGTTCCTTCTTCCATAGTAGGTGCGTTTTTCTTTTTTCACCACACAAATCGTCGCACCAAAAGCTCTGAATGCTGCCGTCTTCTAGATGAGAGGTCGCTGCCCGGTGACATGTAAAGAGTACTGTGATAGGATAGGGAAACCGGCTGCCCCCGAGATGGTTCGCTCTTCGCGCCATCTTCTCGCAACACGCGAACGAGCGCCTCGCTGGGTGCAGCGAATCAGAGGGGCCAGTGCATGGCGAGCGGCCCGCCCGCGCCATAGATGGGATCCATCGCCGGCAGGGAGACCTGCTCGATGTTGCGATCCGCCTGCGGGCGCTCTCCGGGCGTTCCGGTGTTCATGTCCCAGTCCTGCCCAGCCGGGTACGCGCCGACGACCAGGAAGTCACCGCTCGCACCGAGGTTCTTGTGCGCAACGCCGGCGGGCACGATGAGTACGTCACCGGCCCGCACGTCGACCGTCTCGCCCTCGGGGCCGCCGAGTTGGACGCGCACCGATCCGCGGGCCACGCCGAGCACTTCGTGCGCTGTGCTGTGATAGTGATGGTAGCTATAGATGCCGTTGCGCCATGCCCCGCCCCACCGATGCGCACGCACGACCTGTTCGATGGACGCCGCCGAACAGCGCTCCGGGGCGAACGCCGCCCGATAGACGACGAGGGGAAGCTCCGGATGGTTGGGGAATGTGCCATCGTCCGCCAGCTGCACCGCCGTGATGTCGGGCGGCTGCAGCACGTCTTCAAACCGGGGATCGATGAGATCGCTCACGATGACGGGGTTCGTAATGCATCGCACGGAGAAAAAAGGGCATGGCAGGCCTGTGCCGGAGCGGCATGCCCCGTTCCTTGGCTACCGCGCTCCGAGGGCGCCGTCGCCTTTCAGGTGCAGGTCGAACCAGCGAAGCAGGCGGAGGCTGTAGTCGAGCGTAGTCGAGCTGCGCCGTGGCGCGGCGGTTGCCATGCCCCTCGCCTGGGTAGTGGACGAGCTGCACGGGCGTGTCGACTAAGTGCGCGATCCGTGCTGCCAACGAGCCCTTCTCGCTTCACATCGAGGACATCATGCCCTTGTGCTTCGAGCAACCGGGCCGCATAGCGCACGGCTTGCTCGACAGCTACCCAATCCAGATGCGGATAGCTGTCGAGCATCTCATCCATGGTAGCCGCCTGAGGCTATCCATTCAAGAACCAACTCGACGCTGATGCGCGTGCCCGTGATGGGTTTATCCATCGTGTCTTTCGGCTACAGATATCGGCGCCATCGACCCGACGGCTCCTCCCTCTTCGTCTCCTCTTTTCCCAACCCTACCCGATCGCCAGCATGCGCTCGACGGCGCGGAGGGCACGGACGCGGATCTCCTCGGGCACCTCGATCTGCTGGCGCATCTCGCGCAGACCCGTCCGCGTGTCCTCGAGCGTGATCTCGTTCATGTGCGGGCAGCGCTGCCAGCACATGCGCAGCATCTTCTTCTCCGGGTTCTCCGCCATGATGTTCTCGCCCATCGAGCACTCCGTGAGCAGGAGGTAGCGCGGCGCATCCGTCTGCTCCACGTACTCGATCATCGCCGACGTGCTGCCCGCGTAATCGGAGGCTTCGACGACCTCCGGACTGCACTCGGGGTGGGCCAGAATGACGGCGTCGGGGTGCTCCTCGCGGACGCGCTCGATGTCTTCGACGCGGAACTTGTCGTGCACCTCGCAGCGCCCCGCCCACCCGATGAGCTCGACGTTGGACTCGGTGCCCGCGAGGGCACCGTCGCCGCCGGCGGAGGGGAAGACGATGTGCTTGCCCGTCTCTTGCGCCACGTTCTTGGCGAGGTACTCGTCGGGCAGAAAGATGACGGTGTCGCTGTCGAGCGACTCAACGACAGCGGCCGCGTTGCTGGAGGTGCAGCAGACGTCGCTCTCGGCCTTGACGTCGGCGTACGTGTTGACGTAGGTGACGACGGGCACGCCGGGAAACTGCTGCTTGAGCCGCCGCACGTCCTCGGCCGTGATGCTTTCGGCGAGGGAGCAGCCGGCCCGCTCGGCGGGCAGGAGCACCGTCTTCTCGGGGTTCAGGATCTTGGCCGTCTCGGCCATAAAGCGGACGCCGCAGAAGACGATCACATCCTGCTCGGCCTCGGCGGCGCGGCGGCTCAGGCCCAGCGAGTCGCCCGTGAAGTCGGGGATCGTGTGGAAGAGCGCCGGCTCCATGTAGTTGTGCCCAAGGATGACGGCATTCCGCTCCTGTTTGAGCTGATTGATCTCGGCGGCAAGCTTCGCCTTGCGGCGCAGATCGGCGTCGAGCGCGTCGTCGAGCCGCTCCTTGAGGTGCGCGTACAGCGCGTCGGGGTCGGTAAGGGTGGCAGCGTGGGGCATGGGATCAGGGGGTGCTGCGGGGAAGCGGACAATCAGTGGTGGTGGCCGTGGGGGGCGTGGCCGCGCACCATCATCCAGTGGTGATGCTGGTGGTGGGCGCCGTAGGCCAACACGCCCATATACCCGAGGGCGCGAATTTTGTTGACGGCGCCGCCGGACGGATCCGTGATGCGGAGCGTGAAGCGGTCGCCCTCGGCGTTCACGTCCATCTGCCAGCCCGTCTCCTGCTGGAGCATGGCCGGATGCGCGCTGAGCACGCGCTGCAGGGCCGCGGCGGCCGCGTCACGGGTAGGCCGGACGACGACCCGCACGCCGCCCTCGATGGGCGTCTGCTCCTCAACGGCGACGTTCATCGCGACGTGGTGCATGTCGATCAGGTGCTGGCGCAGCGCCTCGACGTCGACCTGTGACCAGTCCGTCGTCGAGTCGGCTTCGAGGGCGCGGATGGCTTCCTGCACGGTGCCGAAGATGGCATGGCCCGGCGCGTGCAGCGGCACGCCGCCCATCGCTGTCGATCCGCCCCGATGATGCGGCTCGGGATGGTGCGCGGAAGAGCGGCCGTGGTGCTGCGCTTGCACGGGCAGCGCGCTCACGGCGGCGAGCAGGAGGAGTGTGCAGAGCAAACGCGGCATGACGCTGAAGATTGCAGTAGTTGGATCGCGTCGGTATGCAGTATGAACGGTACAGCGGCCGTACAGATCGGGACCAGACCGCCCCATTTTCGAATTGCCGGCTAAATCACGTGGGGTGGGCGTCTACCCGCAGGCTCACGTCGAAGGCGGGGGCCGAGTGCGTGAGCGCGCCGACGGAGATGGCATCGACCCCCGTCTCGGCGATG
>JAAAPH010000498.1 GCA_009908415.1 Bacteroidota bacterium | reverse complement strand
GGTCCTGCAGCGCCTGCTGAAGCACCTGGGCCGGATGCAGGGCCGTCCGCCCCGTGGTGTCCTTGATCTGCGAGCGGCACGAGAAGCCCGGCGCGGCGATACACGTGGCGTCCGGCGTCTCGCGGACGGCGGGGGCCAGGACGCGCTCGGCCATCTTGTGCGAGATGTCGAGGTGCTCGGCCTCGTAGCCGAACGCACCGGCCATCCCGCAGCAGCCCGAATCGACCGTGTCGACGTGCGTGCCGGGTAGGGCGAGGGCGCGCTCGGCGGCCGTGGTGCCCACGAGCGCCTTCTGGTGGCAGTGCCCGTGCAGCAGCGTGCGGCGCGGCGCGCCGTTCCACGCGACGGCCTCGAAGGCGCCCTCCTTGTCGCGCTGGGCCACGAACTCCTCGAACGTCATGGCCTGCTCGGCGAGGGCCTCGGCGCGCGGCTCGCCCGGCAGCAGCGACAGAAACTCGTCGCGCAGCGTGAGGATGCAGCTCGGCTCCAGCCCCACGATGGGAATGCCCTCCTCGGCGTACGGGTACAGCGCCTCCACGGTCTCCAGCGCCTGCAGCTGCGCGTCGTTCACGAACCCCTTGGAGAGCAGCGTACGCCCGCAGCACACGGTCTGCTGCGGCAGGTGGACCGTGTGCCCCGTCGCGCGCAGGAACGCGGCCGCGGCCTGCGCGACCTCTGGCGTGTGGAAGTTGTTGAACGTGTCGGCGAAGAGCACCACGGGCGGCCCCTCGTCCGGCCACGACTGCTTGCCGTACCACTGCGCGAACGAGCGCGCGGCGAAGGGCGGCAGCTCACGCTCGCGGCTGATGCCCACCGTCGCCTCCATGAGCGCGCGGATCGGCGTCTGGCGGTTGACCCAGTTGACCATGTGCGCCAGCGGCGTGCCGCCGATCAGCCGGGCCAGCTGCGGCTGCCGCGCGAAGAGGCGCGTGCGGAGCGGGATGCCGTTGTCTTCCCAGTAGTGGTGCAGCCACTCCGTCTTAATCTTGCCCATGTCCACGTTCGACGGGCACTCCGTCTTGCACGCCTTGCACTGGATGCACAGGTCCATCACCTCGTACATGCGATCGCCCGTCCACTCCTCATCGGGAAGCTGGCCCGAGAGCGCGGCGCGGAGCGCGTTGGCGCGGCCGCGCGTCGAGTCCTCCTCCTCGCGCGTCACCATGAAGCTGGGGCACATGGTCCCCCCCTTCAGCTTGCGGCAGGCGCCGTTGCCGTTGCACAGCTCGATGGCCTCGGCGAACCCGCCGTCGTTGGAGAAGTCCATCTCCGTCGCGATGGGGCGCGTCTGGTAGTCGGGCCCCATGCGCAGGTTCTCGTCCATCGGCGGCGCGTCGACCACCTTGCCCGGATTCAAGAGGTGCTTCGGGTCGAAGAGGGCCTTCGTGCGGCGGTACACGTCGTAGAGGGCCTCGCCTAAGAGCCGCTCGCTCATGCGCGCCCGCACGAGCCCGTCGCCGTGCTCCGACGAGACGACGCCGCCGTACTTCTTCACGAGCTTCATCGACCCTTCGGCGATGGCGTGCATCTTCTCGACCTCGGCGGCCTCCTTCGTATTCAGGAACGGCCGCACGTGGAGGCAGCCCGCCGAGGCATGGGCGTAGTAGACGGCTTTCGTGTCGGTGCCCTCAATGAGCCTGCTCAGGTCCTGGATGTAGTCGGCCAGGTGCTCGACGGGCACGGAGGCGTCTTCGATGACGGGCCACGGCTTGTATTCGCTCTTGACGCCCATGAGGAGGCCGAGGCCTTCCTTGCGCACGGTCCACGCGTTCTGGATGGCGTCGGGGTCGAAGAGGCGGACTACCTGATAGCCGCGGCTCGACGCGTTCATGACCTGCTCCAGTTCGTCCAGGTCGGCGGCCAACTCCGATTGGGAGGCGCCGAAGTACTCGACGATAAGCAGGCTGCCGGGCTCGCCGTCGATGAACGAGAGGCGATCGCGGAAGCCGGGCGTCTGGCGGGCGCGCTCGATGGCCACCCCGTCGAAGAGCTCTACGGCGGCGGGGCCCGTGTCGAGGACCGAGGTCACGGCGCGGAGGGCGTCGTCGCGCGTGTGGAAGTGGGCGATGCCGAGCGCGGTCTGTTCCGGCCGCGGCACGAGGTCCAGCGTCAGTTCGGTGGCCACGGCGAGCGTGCCCTCGCTGCCACACACGAGCTCGGCGAGGTTGCGCGTGTCACCGTTCAGGAGATGCTCGATGCGATAGCCGCTGTTGCGGCGCCAGTGCGCCGGCGTGTCGCGCTCCACCACGTCGCCCTGTTCGGCCAGGAGCGCGTCGAGGCCGCGATAGATATCGCCCTCCAGCCCGGATTGGCGCATGCGCGCCTGCCAGCCGTCGTGGTCCAGCGGCTCGAAGGTCGCGGCACTCCCATCGGCCAGGAGCGCCTTCACCGAGCGCACGTGGTGGATAAAGTTGCCGTACTGCACGGAGTGCGTGCCCGTGGAATTATTCGCCAGCATGCCACCCAGCGTAGCGCGGCTGCTCGGCGCGGGATCGGGGCCCACCATGAGCCCGTGCTCGGCAGCCGCTTCGTTCAGCACATCGAGCACCACGCCGGGTTGCACGCGGGCCCACTGCTCCTCCGCGTTAATCTCCAGGATCTCGTCGAGGTGCTTCGTAAAGTCGATGACGAGCGCCGCGCCCACCGTTTGGCCTGCGAGCGACGAGCCGCCGCCGCGCGGCAGCACGGGCACGTTGTAGTCGTCGGCCACTTTGAGGGCAATCTGCACGTCGCGGGCATGCTGCGGGATCAGCACGGCCTCCGGCTCGATCGCGTACATGCTCGCGTCGGTGGCGTAAAGCGCCCGCGTCATCGCGTCGGTGCGCAGGTCGCCATCCAGTTGCGGCCCGAGTTCGTCGCAGAACGCGCGGAGTTGTTCGGCGGAAAGGGGGGAAAAGCCAGCCATGCTGAGAGGCAAAAAAGTGCGCAGGGGAGTGCCTCTGCTTGAATGGATGGTGCGGAGGCGGGATCCCGGTTGGGTGTGGGGGAAAGGGCGTGTGGGAGAGACGGAGAGGCGGGATTGGGGTCGAGAAGACCCCACGACCAACGTCCAGCGCACAACTCACAGCTCGATCGGCGCGCCCCATTCGGGCAGGTGCAGGTCGATGTCGGGATGGGCCCGGGCGACGTGCTCGGCCATCCATGCGCGCGCATCCGGCTCGCCATGCACCAGCAACACGTGCTGCGGTGCCAGCTGCTCGACGAGGCGCAGCAGATCCTGTCGGTTGCTGTGCCCGCTCAGCCGAAACTTGCCCACCTCGCAGTTGATCGGCTGCGGTCCCTTGTCCGGATGAAGTGTCACCCGCGTGCCCTGGCCCTGCTCGGCAGCGTCGAGCAGGCGCCGCGCCGGCGTGTCCTCCACCGCATAGCCGACGAGCAGGATGCCGTTGTCTTCGTCTTCGACCAGGCGACGCGCGAGTCGGTTCGAGAGCGTCGGCTCGAACATCATCCCGCTGCTCATGACGTGGATGCTGGGCCCCTCAAGCGAGCGCGCCTGCTGCTCATCGTTGTACGGCAAGCGGTGCTGCTCCACGCCAAAGACCTTGAAGTCCGCATCGTGGCGCGGCGTTGAGGTACGCGTTTTGTCGTACACGTCGGCGATGGCGCGCATGGAGCCGGCCGTGTACACGGGCACGTCGGGCGGGATGACGCCCTGCTTCTTGAACCGGTCGATGAGGGCAAGCGTCTCCTGCGCCCGCCCCATCACGAAGACGGGCACGAGCGCGGTGCCGCCTCGCCGGATGATGCGCTCCAGCATGGCCTTGAACTGTTGGACCTCCTGCTCGCGCGTGGTGAGCTCCATCTCGGGGTCGTTGCCCAGCGTGGACTCCAGGATGAGCACGTCCGTGGTGTCGGGATAGGCCCCACCGGGG
>JAAAPH010000496.1 GCA_009908415.1 Bacteroidota bacterium | reverse complement strand
CCCGGAGCGGCCGATATTCAGCGTGCCGGAGAGCAGCGTCTCGCCGTACAGGTTATCGCCCATCTGCTCCAGGCCCTGCGGGTTGTTGACGGTGCCCAGCGCAAGCTGGCCGGCATACCGCTTCTGGCCGTTCGTGAAGCTCATCACGAGGCGGCCTTGCTTGTCGAATCGGTAGCTGGAGAGCTCGCCGGCGGCGTAGCCGTTCTGGTCGCGGACCAAGGCCGTGGTCGAACCGCCGTACTGCGTCAGGTTCTGGCGGAAGTCGATGTCGACGGTCGGACCGCCGGTCACGAAGTTGGGGTCCCACGAGAGCTGGGGACCGTCGTCCGTACCGTCGCCATCAAAGTCGCCCACGGCGCCTTCGGTAGCTGTGAGGGTGTTTACGCTGCCGTCCACGTTGAACGTGAGGTCGCCGTGCGCGACGCCGTTGGTGCCGGGGGCGGGGTCCACGAGGACGCCGTCCGGGTCTTCCACCGACCAGAGCCAGTCGTTCGGTCCCGTGTCGGTTTTGGCGACGGTAATGAGCAGGTTGTGCGCCTGGCCCTGCTCGTCATAGATGGCGGTCGACACCGTATTGCGGCTCGATGCGGGGGCGTCAAGCGCCGTCGTGAGACCGTCCGCGTCCGTATCGGCCGGGGTCCACTGGGGCGTGTCGGAGGAGAGGTTGCCGGCCACCTCCGCAATGTTGGTAAACTGGGGCTCGTCGCGGGCGGCCAGGTCGAGCGTGATGCCCTGTGTCTGCGACGTGTCGATGTCGCCGTTGGCGTCCACGCCGTAGCCCTGGAGCGCCAAGCCACCGGCCGTCACGAGCTGACCGTCATCGTTGAAGGTGAAGTTGCCCGCCCGCGTCAGCACGTTGCGGCCGTCCTTTTCGGCCAAGAAGAAGCCGTCTCCGTTCAGCGCGAGGTCGGTTCGGATGTCGGTGAACTCGTACGAGCCCTGCTGCCAGTTCTTGTCGATCGAGCTCACGGCGACGCCGTTTCCGATGAAGGCCGCGTTGCTGTTTTCCGACCCGCTCCGGCCCACGCCGGTGAGCTCCTGGGCGAGCATCTCGGAAAAGGCGGTGCGGCTGCGCTTGAAGGCAACGGTGTTTGCGTTGGTGATGTTATTACTGACGACGTCCAGCCGGTTCTGGTGGGAGAGCAGACCGGAAACGCCGGTACGAAGTGATCGAATCATAATGGTATTTAGATTTGGGTCCGCAGCGTCGGTCGGTCGGCTGCGGCCAGCATCCCGGGGCCGCTGAGGCGGCGCGTGGGACCTGCTGGCGGTGAGTTAATGCGATCGAGTTATGAGAAGCGGGGATCGATCGTTGGGTAGTGCAAGGGAACGGGGGCTGCTACATTGACAACGAAGGCGGCGTCGGGGCGGAGGAGGAGGGCGTCTTGAGCCCCCTTCGCGTCCAGCTTGCGCAGCGCGTGGGCCAGGTCGTGCCGCTCGGGCCGCGAGAGCGAAATGTCGCGCTGCGCGATGCGCTTCTCGGCATGCGCCGACAGCTTGATCGCGGGGGCGGGATCGTACGACGGGCCGCGCGCCTGCTTGAGTGCATCGGCGAAGGTGCCGTGCGCGGCGTCGGGCGGAGCCGGTTGCCGGCGGCGTAAGGCGTCCGGCTTGACCACGGACGATGATCCGACGCGCGCGGCGATGTCTCGGGCCTTCATGTCCTTTCCGGAGAGTGAACAGGGTTCAGCGCAAGATCAGCGGGTTGCGAGGCTGCGCACCTGGCTCAGCGGAATCTGGCTGCCATTGACCCAGAGGGTTGGTTCGCCTTCGCCGAAGGTCACGCGGTCCACGGTGCCGCTCTGGTAGGGGGCAGCCTCAACGGCTGTGCCATTGGTGTCGGCCGCTTCCACCGAGAATGTGTAGCTGCCGCGCGGGACCTGTTCGCCGTCGGCATTGGCACCGTCCCACGCAAACTCGTGGAAGCCGGCGCTCAACCCGCCCATGTCTTGCTGGAAGATGGGATTGCCGGTGGCGTCGCGAATCGTCAGGCGCACGTCCGAGGCTGGGCCGGCCAGGTCGAAGCCGAGAGGCACCTCGCCGTCGCCAGCCCGGCTGCCATGCTGCTGTTCAGGCGGCTGGCGAGCAGGCCATTGGACGCGCTCTGCCCGCTGAGGGTCTCGTTAATGTTGAGCAACTGCTCCAGTGAGCTGAACTGCGCCAGCTGCGCGGCAAACTCCTGCCCCTTCATGGGGCTCATCGGGTCTTGCGCTTTGAGCTGGGTCGTCAGCAGCTGCAGGAAGTCCTGCTTGCCGAGTTCCGCTTGCTGCTGGGCCAGACTGGCCGGGGGGCTCGTCTGCGCGTTGGCGGCGGCGTTGGCGGCGGAAATGGGATCCATGACGGTGTGGGGTCTGCGGTGAAGAAAGAGGAGGGCGGAAGGACTACCCGATCCATTCGTGCTTCGTGCCCGGGGCCAGGGCGCGGCGCGGAGCAGGCTCCTCCTCACGGGGCGCGTTCGCACCGGGCGCCGAGGGGCCGGAGGAGTCGGCGTTGCGTGCGTCATCCGACGCAGCATGTTGATGCGCATTATTCGTGCCATCGCCCATCAACGAGAAGTCGACCGGGGCATCGTACTGCGATTGGAGCATCTCCTGCAATTGGTGAAGGCTGGCCGCCACCTGGGCACGCAATCGGGCATCGCTAAATCCGACCGACACGGCCATCTGGTCTTTGCGCTGCCGCGTGCGGACGGTCATAAGCCCGTCGCCGTTTTTGAGCTGCATCTCAAGCGTCTTCCAGCCATCATTGCCGCCCTTGTACACGGTGGATCGCCCGGTCGAACGGAGCCAAGCCAGCGTGCGTGCACGGTCCATGAACGGCGCTGCACCGGTTCCGCCCGCCGTCTTCTTGGTCGACGCCGTGTTGGTCGCGCCGTCGCTTGTCACCTGGAGGATCTTCGCGTCAAACGAGCGGTCGGGCGACGGCTTGGGATCCGCCGCCGCGGCGTCGAGCGAGGCAAGAGGTTTCGGGCCGTCCGAGGCGGAATGCGCCGCGGGCGCGGATGACGACGTGGCACCGGGGCGGGGCGCCTGCGCGGCGCGCGTTCCACCGCGACGGTGCTGCTGGCGCCCGCGGCCCTGGCGTGCGTCCTGGCCGGTCGCGTTGCCGCCTTCTTTCGAGGGCGGGCCGTCGGTCACGGCGTGGGCTGGGGACCCGCCCGATGGGGCACGCGAGCCGCTGGATTGGGAGGAGGTATTGCGTTCTGGAGGGGCCGCGGCGGTGGCCGATTGCGAGGCCGCGCTGGATCCTGCCGTGCTGGCGCTCTGCCGAGACGGAGATCGGGAGGCTGCGGCCGCATGGTGTTGGGCTCGGCGGGAGGCCTCATCGGCAGCTCCGGCGGCCCTGGGCGGGGAGGAGGGGATAGCGCGGGCCGCGCGGTTTGCGTCAGTGGCGCGGGGGCTTCCCGAACCGGTAGACTGAGCGGATGCTGAGCGGGCCTTGTCAGGCGACATACTCTTCTGGGCTGCGCTCGACGGTTTGGGTTTCACGGCCGCGCTAGGGTCGCCCGATGAAGCGGTCGACGAGCGAGCCGGTCCGGTTGAGGCACGCTGCGTCGATGACGGCTTGCCCGACGCGTCGCCCGCGGTGGGCTTGTTCGCGGGGGGCTTGTTCGCGGTGGACGTCTTCGCGGGGGGCCTGTTCGACCCCTTCGTGGCGGCTTCTCGTGCGTCTGCCCCAGCGGTTCCCGATCCTGCCGCCGATGCACCAGACTTCGTCCTCGCGCCGTTGGCTTCCGTCTTCGAGGCGCTGGTCGCTTGCTGGGCGGATGCCGACGTCCCACCGGCCTTCGCTGCAGTCGCGGTTGTCTTGGCCCGTGAAGCGTTGGCGCGCTCAGAGGACGTGGTCGTCGCCCCGGCGTCTGTGCCGGCAGATGCCCCTTTCTT
>JAAAPH010000534.1 GCA_009908415.1 Bacteroidota bacterium | reverse complement strand
GCTGCGCCGCGGCCATTGCCATCTCACCCAGGTTGGCGCCGACGGAAAAGTTTTTCCCCTCGTTGCCGATGACGAGTCCGCGTAGGTTCGGATCGTTTTCCACCGTGTCGATGACCTCAGCGAGGCCCGTCATCACCTTCTGCCCCAGCGAGTTGCCTTTTGAGCGAAACTCGTAGAGCGCTACGCCATCGTCGAGGTCGAGCAGCGCGGCGTCTTCATTGCTCCACAGGGTATTCGACGCGTCGGCCTTAATCGGGTCGAGGTGTAGTTCGTCGGCCGGCCGCGGATCACGCTCATAGCGGCTCTCCGCGGGGATGTACACTTCGCGCTCCCCGGCCCGTGTTCGGTAGAACGTCGTCGCCCCGGACTCGTGCATGGCCTCGACCCAGCCGGGCACCTCGATGCCCTGCTGCTCCATGCCGCCCAGCACCGTCTCGAAGCCGAGCGCGTCCCACGTCTGGAACGGTCCGAGCTCCCACCCGAAGCCCCAGCGGATCGCGCGGTCGACGTCGGCCGGGTTGTCCGTAATCTCGCCGATGCGGCGCGCACTGTAGCCGAGTAGGTCCAGCGTCGTCTCGCGGAAGAACTGGCCGGCCCGGCTGTCGTCCTCGTACAGCGCCCGAAGCCGGGCGTCGAGGCCCTCCGCCTTCCAGATGCGGCCGAGATCGCCCAGCTCCTCCTCTTCGGCCGACGTGTATTCCAGCGTCTCCGGGTCGACGGACTTAATCTCGCCGTCCTCCTTCTTGTAAAAGCCGGCGCCCGTCTTCTGTCCGAGGCGGCCCTCGTCCACGAGCCGCTGCAACAGATCAGGCACTTGGAAAGCGTCTCGGCTTTCATCAAGCTCCGCCATCTGGTAAAGGTTCTTCGTGACGTCGGTGAGCACGTCAAGCCCTACGAGATCCGCCGTGCGGAACGTAGCCGACTTCGGACGCCCGACGAGCTTACCCGTGAGCGTGTCGATCTCTTCGATGGTGTAGTCTCCCTCGGTGAAGTAGCGGAGGGCCTGCAACTGCCCGTAGACCCCCACCCGGTTGCCGATGAAGTACGGCACGTCGTTCGCCACCACGATCCCTTTGCCGAGGTGCAGCCGACCAAATTGCGCCACGCGCTTCACAACGGCCGGATCCGTCGCGCCGGTGGGGATGATTTCGAGCAGCTTCAGATAGCGCGGCGGATTAAAGAAGTGCGTGCCCAAAAAGCGCCGCTTGAAACCGGCCGACCGGCCCTCGGCGATCTCATGGATGGGGAGCCCGCTCGTGTTGGTGGACACGACCGTATCGGCGTCTGTGGCCGCCTCGATGCGGGCGTGCACGTCGCGCTTGATGTCCATGCGTTCGACGACCGCCTCAATCACCCAGTCGACATTGGCCACCCGGTCAAAGTCGTCTTCGAAATTGCCAAGCGTCATCCGGCCAGCAGCCGCGTCATCGAAGAAGGGATCCGGACTCGCTTTACGCGCCTGCTGGAAGCCCTTCTCGACGATATCATCCGGCGCACCGTCCTGACCGATCGATGCAGGCGTTACATCCAACAGGTGGACCTGCAGACCGGCGTTGGCAAGGTGTGCCGCGATCTGCGCCCCCATGGTGCCGGCTCCCAGCACGGCGGCCGTGCGGAACGGGCGATGGGAAGCTGGTACGGAAAGATCGAGTGATCGCGTGTCTAAGGCCTGGGTTTCCATGATGTAGCGTCGTTACCGATTGGACGTGATGAAAAGGAGGTGCCCCGAAACGGCCTCCAGCTTAACACTGTTAAGTGAGAGACCCAGGGCAAAGCGTTACGTGTCAAATGCAAATCGCAAACGAGCACGCCGCCTGTTACGCGACGATGATGCTGTCGTCCTCGCGCCGCGCGGTGTCGTCGTCCGCCTCGCTGTACAGCGCTTTAATTTGGGACGCAAACTGCTCACGAATCTTGGGGCGCTTCACCTTCATGGTGGGCGTCAGGAGCCCCGACTCTACGGTGAGCGCGGCCGGTACGAGGGCGAACCGCTTCACGGTGGACCAGTGATCCATGCCCTCGCCCGCCTGGTCCACGAGCTCCTGGTACAGATCCACGACCGCCGGCTCCTGAATGAGCGCCTGCAGGGTCATGCCCTCGGCATCAAGGCCCATCGCAGCGGCGCGAGCGCGCAACTGCTCTTCGTTGGGGAAGATGAGCGCCGCGCAGAACTTTTCGCTCTCCCCCACCACCACCGCCTGCTCGACGAGCGGCTCGGCGCCGAGGGCGTTTTCGATAGGCTGCGGCATCACATACTTGCCCGTCGACAGCTTGAACAGATCTTTCTTCCGGTCGGTGATGCGCAGGAACCCGTCTTCGTCAAACTCCCCCACATCTCCGGTGTAGAACCAGCCTGCCTCGTCGAGCACTTCCCGCGTTTTATCCTCGGCCTTGTAGTAGCCCGCCATGACGTGCGGCCCGCGCGTGAGGATCTCCCCGTCGTCGGCGATGCGCACTTCCACACCGGGTAACGGCTCTCCGACGGTACCGGGCTTGTTCCGCTCCGGCCGGTTGAAGGCGATCACGGGGCTCGTCTCTGTGAGACCGTAACCCTGCAGGGCCGTAATGCCCGCGGCTCCAAAGACGTTGGTCAACTCGGCATTCAAGGCCGCGCCGCCGACCACGGCATACTTGAGCCGGCCACCGAGCGCCTCGCGCCACTTGCTGAACACGAGGGTGTCAGCCACGGTGCGCTTGAGCGCGTACGCGATCGATCCAGGGTTCTGCATATCGTACTGCCGCGCCACCCCGAGGGACCACGTGCCAATGGTCTTCTGAAGCCCCGTCATCCCCATAATCTTCTTCTGGATGCCGGCGTACACCTTTTCCAGCAGGCGCGGCACGGAGGCAAACACCGTCGGTCGCACTTTTGGCAGCGCTTCCACCAAGTTGTCCGGGTGCGTAAAGTAGACGCTTGTCCCCTGCGCAACAAAGCCGTAGTGGAGCGCGCGGGCAAAAATATGCGTGAGCGGCAAGAAGGAAAGCGCCACCTCGCCATCGGCGCCGGGCTCATAGTCGGTCAGGCCAGAAAAGGCCGTGAGCGCGTTGAACGAGATGTTCTCGTGGCTGAGCATCACGCCCTTCGGCTGCCCCGTCGTCCCGCTCGTGTAAATGATGGTGGCCAGGTCGAGCGGATCGATCTGCTCGCGCAGCGCGGCGATGTCTCCCTCTTGGTCTGTGGTCGCCGCACGGCCTCGGGCACGCACCGCGTCGAGGGTGAGCAGTTCAACATGGTCGGGGACGTCCGAGGCGTCCACGCCCCCCTCGGGTTCGGCCACGACCACCGTGTGCACCGCCGGCAGGTCAGGAAGCAGGTGGGCGACCTGCTCCAGGCGGTCCGGGTTGGAGACGAAGAGGGCCTTGGACTCGGAATGCTCGATGACGTACTGGATTTGCTCGGGCGCGTGCGACAGGTAAATCGGCACGTCAATCAGTCCGGCAATCAGGCACCCCATGTCCGCCAGGCAAAAATAGGTGTCACTCTCCATGAGCAGAGCCACGTGATCGCCCCGTTCGAGCCCAAGGTCGAGGAGCCCGAGTGCGATTTCTTCAGACTGCTCGCGAAAGCTGTCGAGGGAGAGCGGCGTCCAGTCGCCGCCGGTGGGTTGATTAAATGCCTGCGGGTTGTCGTACTGGTCGCAGGCCGCGTACAGCGTCTCGGGCAGGGTCTTCCCACGAACAACCGTTCCCGTGTTCGGAGGCGCTGTGTGAATGGAACCGGCCATGGCTCGTTCGATCGGGTGCGTGAAGGGATGAATCTGTTTAGTGTAAGCGTAGGGCGTTACTCATTCGAAGCCACGACGGGAGACGCCGACGGGTGAATGTATCCGTTGATGGTTTGGCGAATCGTGGTTTCGATAAACGCCTCGCGGTCGATGCGGATGTCGACGCGTTCGGCTAGAAGG
>JAAAPH010000069.1 GCA_009908415.1 Bacteroidota bacterium | reverse complement strand
GAGGCCGTCTTCCGCTCGAAGGAGGGCGCGGAGGACATCGAAGAAGACGGCGCGCAGGCGCTCCGCGAGATCGGCGTCACCGAGCAGGACGTCGTGTGTGGCATCGCCTCTAGCGGACGCACGCCGTACGTGATCGGCGCCGTCAACTACGCCCGCGAGCTCGGCTGTGCGACCCTGTTCGTCTCGACGGTGCCGCGCGACGAGCTCGACGTGGAGGTGGACGTCAAGATCTGTCCCGTCGTGGGCCCCGAGGTCGTCATGGGATCGACACGGATGAAGAGCGGCACGGCGCAGAAGCTCGTCCTCAACATGATCACGACGGCGTCCATGATACGGATGGGAAAGGTCTACAAGAACATGATGGTGGACCTGCAGCGGACAAGCCAGAAGCTCGTCGAGCGCGCCAACCGCACCGTGATGATGGTCACCGGCGTCGATTACGACACGGCCACGCGTACCCTCGACCGATGCGACGGTCACGTCAAAACGGCCATCGTCATGCTCCTCGCCGATGTGGACGCCGCCGACGCTCGCCGTCGCCTCGCCGTCCACGACGGCTTCGTGCGGCCCGCGATTGAGGAATGAATCCCACTACGTACGGACGCACCGCCGTGCGTCCCCACAGTGCTGAAGACAACTTCATGTTTCACGTGAAACGCTGAAAGCGTCCACGCCAGTGAACGAGCGAAGCGCCTCACGGAACAAGCGCCGATGGTGTTCACGTCACCAAACAGCTGACACCTCAAGGCGGGGACCGTGGCAGGCATTTCGGAGCAAGTCATTCCCAGCTCGACTGGGAATCCAGAAAAAGGGTTTGCGAACTGGATTCCCGCCTTCGCGGGAATGACTTCAGTCCCCCAGCGTGCTACTTCCTCTCTGGCGTTTACGGGCCTGTGGCGCTCACTGCCATGAGTGCTTGCAACGTTTCACGTGAAACATCAGCAACACTAGCGGAGCGCTGCCCTTCTTCGCCAAACCTGCAGAATCCTCCTGCGGCGCGGGTCGTTGAGCCCAACACACGCTGCATCCTCCTCTCTGCGGGGGTGCGGCCTTTCGGCGTTCCCCCCACGAATGACTTTCCGCTGTGCCGCTGACCCCGATTGCCGAACGCTTCGACCAGGCCTCGTTCGTCGATGCCGTGCGCACCTGGAGCCGCGAGGCCATCGCCGCTGATGCCGCCTCCACCCTCCAGGTGAAAGGCGCGTCCGGCTCCATTCCGGCGTTCCTCCTCCACCACCTGAAGCGCGACACCGACGCCCCGCTCTGCTGCGTGATGCCGGACGAGGACGCCGCCGCCTACCTGCTGGCGGACCTCGACCAGATCACGCCGGAGGACCTACCCGCCATCCGCTTCCCGGCGACGGGCCGCACACCGTACGACCCGGAGCAGATCACCGACTCCACGCCGCTCATCGAACGGGCCGATGTGCTGCAGCAGCTCGCCGAGGACTTCACCGGCATCCTCGTCACCAGCGTGCAGGCCCTCGCCGAGATGGTGCCGCCCGCCGACGCCGTCCAGCGCGAGACGATGAGCATTTCTGTGGGCGACGAGGTCGCGCCCGACGCCCTCACCGAGCGGCTCGTGGACCAGGGCTTTCAGCACGTCGAGTTCGTGGAGGCGCCCGGCGAGATTGCCCAGCGCGGCGGCATCCTCGACATCTTTCCCTTCTCCGGCAGCTACCCCATCCGGCTCGAATTCTTCGGCGACGAGATCGACGCGATCCGCGAGTTCGACGCACACACCCAGCGCTCGGTGAGCCGGATGACGACGGCCCGGCTCGTGCCCAACCTGGAGCGCGAGCAGGCCGACAGCGCGTACGTCCCCCTCTTCGACTTCCTCCCGCAGGACACCCTCCTTGCCACCTTCGACGAACGCCGTGTGCTGGAAGGCGCCGCGGCCCTCTTCGAGAAGGCCGGGCAGGGCTACGACCACGCGAAGGAAAAGCTTGAACAGGAGCAGATCGACGCGGCGGCCATCGACATGCTGCTGCCCCACCGCCGCTACCTCGATCGCGAGCGGCTGAGCGACGCGCTCCACCGCTATCCGCGGCTCCTCTTCGGCACGTTCGCCGGCGCCGGGCCAAACGGTCAAGCCACCGACACCGTCACCATCGATGCGGCGCCGCAGCCGTCTTTCAACAGCAACATGGACGTGCTGCGCGGGCAGATCGCCGACAACGCCTCGGAAGGCTTCGACACGTTCATCCTGTGCGACAGCCACGGGCAGGCCTCGCGCCTCCGCGACCTGCTCGACGATGACATCGATCACGGGCGGGCGCGGCTCGTCGTGGAGTCGCTCCACGAGGGCTTCGAACTGCCCGAACTCGGCCTCGCCGTCTACACCGACCACCAGATCTTCAACCGCTACCACCGCCCCTCCACCAAGAAGCGGAAAAAGTACCAGAGCGGCCTCAGCCTGCGCGACATCCAGAACCTGACGCCGGGCGATTTCGTGGTGCACGTCGACCACGGCATCGGCAAGTTCGCGGGGATGAAGAAGATCACCGTGCGCGGCAAACAGCAGGAGGCCGTGCGGCTCAACTTCGCCGACGACGACATCCTGTACGTCAACGTCAACGCCCTCCACAAGCTGAACAAGTACACGGGCAAGGAGGGGCACCAGCCACGGCTCACGAAGCTCGGCTCCGGGCAGTGGGAGCGGGCCAAGGCGCGCACGAAAAGCAAGGTCAAAGACATCGCGCGCGACCTTATCAAGCTGTACGCGAAGCGCAAGGCCAGCGACGGCTACGCCTTCTCGTCGGATACCGTGTGGCAGCAGGAGATGGAGGCGTCGTTTCAGTACGAAGATACGCCCGACCAGGCCGACGCCGCGGAGGCGGTGAAGCGCGACATGGAAGAGCCCGTGCCGATGGACCGGCTCGTCTGCGGCGACGTGGGCTTCGGCAAGACGGAGGTGGCCGTGCGAGCCGCGTTCAAGGCGGCCCAGGACGGGAAGCAGGTCGCCGTCCTCTGCCCCACCACCATCCTCGCGCAGCAGCACTACGAGACGTTTCGCGAGCGGATGGAGCGCTACCCGGTGAACGTCGAGGTGATCTCGCGCTTCCGCACGCGCGGCGAGCAGAAAGAGATTCTGGAGCGGCTCGAACAGGGCAAGGTCGACGTGCTGATTGGCACGCACCGGCTGACCTCAAAGGACGTCAAATTCAAGAATCTGGGCCTGCTCGTCATCGACGAGGAGCAGCGCTTCGGCGTGAAGGTGAAGGAGCGGCTCCGGAAGAAACGCGCGGAGGTCGACACGCTCACGCTGACGGCGACGCCCATTCCGCGGACGCTGCAGTTCTCGCTGCTTGGCGCGCGCGACCTCTCCATCATCAACACGCCGCCGCCGAACCGGCAACCCATCACCACCGAAATCCACACCTTCGACAAAGACCTGATTCGCGACGCCATCGTGTACGAGACGAGCCGCGGTGGGCAGGTCTTCTTCATCCACAACCGCGTGCGCTCGATCAACGAGATCGCCGAGATGCTCCGTGCCATCGTGCCCGGCGTGCGCATCCGGACGGCCCACGGGCAGATGAGCGGGAGCCAACTCGAAGACGTGATGGTCGACTTCATCAACAAGAAGTTCGACGTGCTGGTGAGCACCTCCATCATCGAAAACGGGCTCGACATTTCGAACGCGAACACGATGATCATGAACCGCGCCGACCGCTTCGGGCTGTCCGAACTGCACCAGCTGCGCGGCCGCGTGGGGCGCTCCCAGCGGAAGGCGTTCTGCTACCTGCTCGTCCCCTCGATCCACAGCCTGACCCGCGAGGCCCGGCAGCGGCTGCAGGCCGTCGAGGAGTACAGCGACCTCGGCAGCGGCTTCAGCATCGCGATGCGCGACCTCGACATCCGCGGTGCGGGCAACCTGCTGGGCGCCGAGCAGAGCGGCTTCATCAATGAGGTCGGCTACGAGACCTTC
>JAAAPH010000154.1 GCA_009908415.1 Bacteroidota bacterium | reverse complement strand
CGGCCCTCCGCCGCGAAGTGAACGCGTTTCTCGACGCCGAAGCCAACGCCCCCGACTTCCTGAACGACGAGGCCGCGGCGCACGCTCAGGCGCTGTTCGACGACGCCCCGGGGGCTGCCCCTCGCTCCGACGAAACCGCGCTCCCCCCCGGCGAGCAACTCGGCCCCTACCAAATCGCCGAAGCGGTTGGGCACGGGGGCATGGGCACCGTGTACCGCGCCGAACGGTCAGACGGCGCCTTCGAGCAAACGGTGGCCGTCAAGCTGCTGCGCCCGGATTTCGGCACGCACGATATTGCCGAACGCTTCCTGAACGAGCGGCAGATCCTCGCCTCCCTCGACCATCCGAACATCGCTCGCTTGCTCGATGGCGGGGCGACGGCCGATGGGACCCCGTTCTTTGTGATGGAATACGTGGAGGGCACGCCGATCACCACGTACTGCGACCGCCACCGGTGCTCGGTGGCCGACCGGATTGCACTCTTCCAGACGGCGGCCGCAGCCGTGCAGCACGCCCACCAGAACCTCGTGGTCCACCGCGACCTGAAACCGTCGAATATCCTCGTCACGGACGACGGTGCGGTGAAGCTGCTCGACTTCGGCATTGCCAAGCTATTGCCTCCGGATGCCGGGGCGCCGGCTGCCGACGAGGTGCACACCCGCACCGGCCTCCATCTCATGACGCCCGCGTATGCAGCGCCCGAGCAGGTGAAAGGCAATGCCATCACCACGGCCACCGATGTGTACGCCCTCGGGATCCTGTTGTACGAGTTGCTGACCGGGCATCGCCCTTACGCGTTGGAAGCGCGCTCGCCCTACGACGTCGTCCAGGCGGTCTGCGAGCGCGAGCCGACGCGCCCAAGCACCGCCATCACCGAAGCGGGCGGCCCCGACGGCGACGACACAACGTCGTTGGCCCCGGAGGCGGTGTGCGCGAACCGCTCCACCGACGTGGACTCGCTCCATCGCACGCTGAGCGGCGACCTGGACGCCATTATCTTGAAGGCACTGCGCAAGGCACCCGCGGGTCGCTACGCCACGGTCGACGCCCTGCTCGACGACCTCCGTCGGTACACCAACGAGGAGCCCGTCCGGGCCCGCGGTGATGCGCGCGCCTACCGGGTACGCAAGTTCGTGCGCCGCCACCGCCTCGCCGTCGCCACGGCCGCCGCGGTCCTCCTCCTCATCGCCGCCTTCGTGGGCGTGCTGGTTCGCCAACAAGCCCTCACCGCGGCCGAACGCGACCGCGCCCAGGCGGAGGCCCAGAAGGCCGAGCAGGTCGCGGGGTTCCTGAAGGACCTGTTCGAAGTGAACGATCCGTTCGGCGAAGACGGCAGCGCGATCACGCTCCGTGAGGTGCTCAACCGCGGGGCCCAGCAGGTCACCAATGACCTAAACGACCAGCCGGCCGTACGGGCTGAACTGATGGACGTGATCGGGCAGGTCTACCAGAACATGGGGCAGTACGACTCATCCGCCGTTCTGCTGCGGCGCGCGCTCGCCCTCCGGCGTGCGACCTTCGGCACCAACCACCAGGCGGTCGCCCAGAGCCTGAACCACCTGGCCTCGCTCCTGCGCGACCAGGGCGACCTCGACGCAGCCGAGGGGTACCACCGAGAGGCGCTGGCCATTCGGCAGCAGCAGTTCGGGCCACGCAGCATCGAGGTGGCCGAAAGCCTGAATAACCTAGCCGCCGTGCTGTACGACAAGAACCAGTTCGACGCGGCCCTTCCGCTCTACGAAGAGGCGCTGGCCATCCATCGCGAGCAGCTGGGGGACGAGCATGGTCGCGTGGCGGCGGGGCTCAACAACCTGGCCGGCCTGTACTACGACCTTGGCCGCTACGAACGCGCTGAGCGCCTGTACCGTGAGACCCTCGCCCTCGACCGGCAGCTTTTCGGCACGTCGCACCCGTACGTGGCCACGGACCTGAGCAGCCTCGGCCTCGTGCTAAACGACCTCGGCCGGCGGGCCGAGGCGGAGTCGCTGCTCACCCGGTCGCTGCGCATGCGCCGCGAACTGCTCGGCGCATCCCACTCGGACGTGGCCATCAGCCTCTACAACCTCGGTCTCGTGAAGATGCGCCGGGGCCAGCCCGACACGGCCGCCACCTTGCTTCAAGAAGCACTCGCCATCCGGCGCGACGTGCTCAACCCCACGCACCCGCGCATCGCCAGCAACCTGAATCAGCTCGCCCTTCTCCTGCACCGGCGCGACGCCCACGCCGAGGCCGAGCGCTACTACCGCGAGGCCATTACAATCTACGAGGACCGCCTCGGGCCCCGCAACGCGGCGGCTGCCAACGTGCGCACCAACCTGGCCCTGCTCTTGCGCGACCAGGGCAACCCGGCGACGGCCGAGCCCATGCTCCGAACGGCCCTGGCGGACCTTCGTGCCGCGCTCCCGGCGAATCACCCTGACGTTGCGGATGCGCTGCTCGGCCTGGGCCAGACGCTCATGGACCGGGGCCGGGCCGCACAGGCCGACTCGCTGCTGCAACGGGCCGTCCAGATTCGGCAGCAGGCACTGCCCGACGACAGCAAGCGCATCGCCGAGGCGCAAATGGCGTGGGGCCGGTGCCTCATCGAGCTGCAGCAGTACCCCGAAGCCGAATCGGCGCTGCGCGATGCGCATGCGCTCCTGCGCGACCGGGGGAACGACCCGGACGCGGGCGCTCTCCGCGCGCGGCGGCTGCTCGTCTCCCTGTACGAGGCGTGGGGACGCCCCCAGCAGGCCGCGCGATACCGCTCGGCGGAGCCCGCCGACGCGGCCCCCTAACGCACAATGGTAAGCCGGCGCGTCTCGACGGCGTCCGCCGCCTGCAGCCGAAGCAGGTAAATGCCACTGGTCAGCGTGCGGGCATCCATCGTGACCTCGTGGATACCGGCCGGCTGCTGCTCGTCCACGAGCATGAGCACGCGTCGCCCGAGCATGTCGTACAGCGCGAGTTGCGCTGGAGCCGCCTCAGGAAGCTCGTAGCGAATGACCGTACGTGTCCGAAACGGATTCGGATAATTGGGATGCAGCCGGAGCCGGGCTGGAGACGCTACGGCAACGTCGATGCGCACGGTCGCGTGCGCGATGCCCCCCGCCCCATCGCTCACCCGATAGCGGAAGCGATCACTGCCGCGAAAACCGGGCGCCGGCGCGTAGCGGATGGCCGTGCTGTCGCCCGTGAGGTGCACCGTACCGGAGGGTCGATCGAGCACCTCAGTGATGCGGAGCGGCTGCCCGTCGTGGTCGATGTCATTGGCCAGCACATCCAGCACCGTCGGCGCGCGCTCCGTGACGCGGTGCGCGTCGTCGCGCACCTGGGGCGGCGCGTTGTCGGTCGGGTGGAGCACAAACGCACGGAGGGCGCCTCGGTACCGCCCGTACCCAACGATCTGCCCCTCGTCGCTAACGTGCCGCGCCTCGATCAGCGTCCAGTCATTCCCGGGGTCGAGGATGAGGTCGTTCAGGTCGCGCGGCTCGCCGTCGATCCACAGGACGGCGTGGTACGACCCGTCGTCACCCGCCAGCTTGGCGGATGACGCCGCACCCACCGTGGCACCACGCCGCCAGCTCGCCCCCGGATCGGTGCGCCACTGCCGGAAGCGCGCCGCCGTCGAGGCTTTCGCCGCGGCGACGGCCTCTGCACCCACCGCAGCCGTACCCACGACCCAACCGGCCTCATTGATGGCATACGCCTCCGCAAACGTCCCGCCCAACCCCTCCAGGGTGGTTCCTGTACCGTCGCTGGTCCACCTACGGGCCACGACGCGGTCGCCATCCAACTGACTGCCCACTATCTGCTCCGACTCGTTGATGGCGTAGGCCCGACCGGACTCGGCGTCAGGCAACACGGTAGTCCCCACGAACGGGCGCGTGGTGCCATCCTCATCGGTCGCGGTCCCTACCACCGTGCCGGCGTCGTTGATGCCAAACGCTTCGCTATGGGCC
>JAAAPH010000419.1 GCA_009908415.1 Bacteroidota bacterium | reverse complement strand
GCTCCCCCCACGCCCCGAGCAGCGCGCCATCGCCGACGCGCTCTCGGACGTGGACGCGCTGATCGAGCGGCTCGACGCGCTCATCGCCAAGAAGCGCGCGATCAAGACGGCCACCATGCAGCGGCTCCTCACCGGCCAGCAGCGCCTGCCGGGCTTTGGCCCTAACGGCAGCAGCTACTGCACAACTGGGTCGAGTGCAATTCCGGAGGACTGGGAAGTTTTCCGTATGGAGGACATCGCTGAATGTCTAGACTCGGAGCGCATACCCCTCAATGAGAAGGAAAGGTCGTCAATGAATGGCTCTATTCCATACTGCGGGGCCAATGGTGTGCTCGACTACATCGATTACTACATCTTCGATGAAGATATAATTCTGCTCGCAGAAGACGGGGGCCACTTTTATGAGTACGCAACTCGTCCGATTGCGTATCGGATGACTGGAAAGTGCTGGGTGAATAATCACGCCCATGTCCTAAGAGCGAAGGAGCATTTTTCGCAAGACTATCTATTTTACTCGCTCGTCCATAAAGACATCACAGAACACTTATCAAGCGGTACGAGAGCGAAGCTGAATCGGTCAGAGTTGAACAAAATAACTGTTTCGGCTCCACCGAAGCGGTCTGAACAACAAGCCATTGCCACCATCCTCGCCGACATGGACGCCGAAATCGAGGTGCTCCAGGCCCGCCGCGACAAGACGCAGGCCATCAAGCAGGGCATGATGCAGGAGCTGCTGACGGGCCGCACGCGGCTCGTGTGGCGCGCCCGAAACTTGAATAACCCATCCACTATTCCACGTTACGACCCCTAAAGTTAAATAAGGACCGGTCGTATTCCACATCGACGTGAAAAACTTTAATGCCGGCACCTACATTCGTCAGGGCAGCTACAAAAGCTTCCAGCCCAATCCCATCAACCGGCAGTGGGTGCTGGACGACATGGAGGTGCAGCAGCTTTTGAGCGAGGCCGACCGTCAGCTCGGCCGGCTGGATATGTACTCCGAGTACGTGCCCAACCTAGAGCTCTTTATCAGCATGCACGTGGTGAAAGAAGCCACGCAAAGCAGCCGTATCGAGGGAACCCAAACGCGCATTGAGGAAGCCCTTCTCGAACGCGAAGACGTTCCTTCCGAAAAGCGGGACGACTGGGAGGAAGTACAAAACTACATCCAGGCCATGAATCGCGCCGTCGAGGCGCTCAATGAACTCCCGTTTTCGTCGCGCCTCATCCGTGCGACGCACCGCGTGCTCATGCAGGGCGTGCGCGGCCAGAACAAGCATCCCGGCGCGTTCCGCACGAGCCAAAACTGGATCGGCGGCGCCACGATCAAGGATGCCGTCTTCGTGCCGCCTGTGCACACGAGCGTCCCCGATCTGATGAGCGACCTGGAGAAGTTTGTCCACAATGAGGACGTGTTCGTTCCCGAACTGCTCAAGATCGCCATCGTCCATTACCAGTTCGAAACGATTCATCCGTTTCTCGACGGGAACGGGCGTGTCGGTCGGCTCCTCATCACGCTGTACCTCGTGGAACGCGGCATTCTCAAGCGCCCCATCCTCTACCTGTCGGACTTCTTCGAGCGCAACCGCACGCATTACTACGACAACCTGATGCGGGTGCGCGAGAAAAGCGACATCAGTCAGTGGCTAAAGTTTTTCCTCGTCGGTGTCATTGAAACCGCCAAGAGCGGCATCGACACGTTCGACGCCATCCTCAAGCTCCAAGAGGACATCGATGATCTCGTCGAGCCGCTGGGCCGCCGCGCCGAGAATGCGCGAAAGGTGATCCGCGCCCTGTACGAACGCCCCCTCACGGATGCCGAGCGCGTCGCCAACATCACCGGCCTCTCCATGACTGCCGCCTACAACCTGATCGACGCGATGGAAGACGTCGGGATTCTGAAGGAGATCACCGGCGCAAAGCGAAATCGGTTGTACCTGTTTGAACGCTACACCAAGCTATTCACGCCATGAGCAGCGCCGGCCAAATCGAGCGCAGCCCTCGAACCCGTGCTCTTGCCCTTTTCCAGAACCTTCGGGGCGATCGGGAGCTCGGGAACGGGATCGACCGCTACGACCATCGAAGCCTTGAGAGGGGCTTCTGACGCGCTGCGACACGACGAAGACCATCAAGCAGGGCATGATGCAGGAGCTGCTGACGGGCCGCACGCGGCTCGTGTGATACCGCATTGAGGCTAGTCTGCGACACATGCAGAAACAAACGCGACACTTGTCGTATTCAAGGGGTGTGTAGAGTCCCATTTAGCGACCGTCCACGCCATGCCTACCTCCACAACCACTTCGCCTCCGAGCGCCGATCAGGACGCGTTTGAAGACGCGCTGCGCACCTTTCAATCCACCCCGGCCTACGAGCCGGAAGCCCCGCCCGACATCGAGCGCGTCCGCGAAGGGCTCGGGCTGGCCGAACTGGACGCCGTCGTCGACGCGCTGGGCCTCGACCAACCGGCCCTGCAGGACGTGCTCGGCATCTCGGTGCGCACGTTGCAGCGCCGACGCAAGCAGGGCGACGCCCTGACGGCCGCCGAGTCGGACCGCCTCTGGCGCCTGCTGCACATCTGGCAGCGCAGCCGCGCCGCCTTCAGCGCGGACGAGGCGGCCCGCACCTGGCTCAAAACGCCCCACGGCCTCCTCGGCGGCGAGACGCCGCTGGAGCGCCTGGACACCGAGCCCGGCCTGCGCGAGGTGGAAGACCTGCTCACCACCATCGACGAAACGGGCGCTGCCTAATGGAGAATCCGTTGGACACTGTTTTGGTCATCAGCTATCTTACTGCCATCCCTGATAAGGGGTGAAAGTGTCCGGCCTTGAAGAGTCGGGCGCTCGGACGGCGGCGGGTGCGAAGCGATTACAATCATCGGTGTCTGAGCGAGTGTGGCGAGCGAGTTTCGATGATTGTAGCGGAGCAGCTGCCGACGTCAGCCCGAGTCTTCCCAGCCGTGATTTTTTTGGTTCGTTTTTGGATCCAGCCAAAAATGAACACGGGCGTTTATGCATGAGTGGGTGCTTCGACTGCGCTTGAGCAACCCCTTAAGAAATCACGATGCTCCTCCGCCCACCGTCTCGCCCAGCCTCATCGTCTCCTTGATCGTCTACCGCCTCACCAAAGCCATCTACGCCGATACCGCGTTTCGGGGCTCCCGCGGTCGGGGTCGGTGGCACGAGCAGGGCGTCCCCATGGTGTACACGGCCGACCAGCCCGCGACGGCCCTCTTGGAGACGCTCGTGCACGCGGGCCGCGCCGACCTCGTCACGGCCGAGTACGTTCTGTTTCGCATCGAGCTGGATGAGGATGCCCACGTGCTCACCCTCCCCGGCGACGCGCTGCCCCCGGACTGGCAAGCCTGGCCCTGGCCGGCCTCCACCCAGCAGATCGGCACGTTTTGGCACGAGCGGGGCGATTCCGTGGCGCTCTCGGTGCCCTCGGCCGTCGTCCCGATGCATCGCAACACGCTGCTCAACATCCAGCACCCGCACTTCAGCAGCCTCACGATCGACGGCCCGAGCCCCTTCCCTATCGACACACGCCTGGCCACCTCCACTTCTTCTTGACCCTCTCTTCCTATGAGTACCGTCGGCCAACGCGAGCGCAACACGCAGGACCGCGTCGTCGCCCTCTTCCGGGGCGAACTCGGCTACCGCTACCTCGGCGACTGGATCGACCGCGACGACAACCGCAACATCGAGGACGAGCTGCTCTCCCGGTGGCTGGAAGGGCAAGGCGTGAACGCATCGCTCATCACCCGGGCCATCCACAAGCTCAAGCAGGCCGCGGCCCTCGGCGGCGGCACGAGCCTCTACGAAGCCAACCGAGCCGTCTACGAGCTGCTGCGCTACGGCGTCAAGGTCAAGCCCGGCGCCGGGGAGCACGCTGTCACGGTCGACCTCATCGACTGGGACAACCCGAGCGCCAACGACTTCGCCGTCGCCGAGGAAGTCACCGTCCCCGCCGACAATCCCAAACGCCCCGAC
>JAAAPH010000135.1 GCA_009908415.1 Bacteroidota bacterium | reverse complement strand
CCTGCACCGTATGCGCCTGGTCGCTGACTGCCAGGACGCCGATGTACCCCACAACCGCGATCGCCGCGGCAAGGATGACGGTGAGGCTAAACCCGAGAAGTAATTTGATGCGAATGGACAGGTTGTAAAACCAGTTCATGGTCAGTGCGCTAAGCTAGATGCAGGACAATACGATCGATCGAGATGCTGCACGGTGCTACGAAGGGGAAGCCGGCACCAAAGGCCCTTCTAAAAACCCACCGGCTGGCCCTGAGAAGTGATTATTTATCCGGCTAGAACCCCACTCCGAAGGCCACACCGAAGACCATGTCGGTTTCCCCTTTTACGAAATCGAGATTCACCATCGGACTGATGGAAAACGACTGGACGTGGAAATCGACGGCGAGTCCCGTGCGCATGAGCACGTAGCTGTGGCCGTGGGAGCGCATGGCGGCGGGTGCGACCATGAGCTTCACGTTGGAAACGCCGGGGACGGGCCGCGCGGTCAGGAGCCCGCCCGCGATGGTGTGCGCATAATCGCCAAACGTCGCATCCACGAGTGCGCCCACACCAAGCCGGCGCTGCCAGACGGGAAGGCGGTACTCCGCCTCGCCCCCGAGTGTAAAGCTGGTATGGCCCGCCGCGGAGGTCCCCCCCACGAAGAGTGACACATGGCGGGCCCCATGCGTCGCGTGGTGATGGTGTGCATCCGCCCCCTTGTCGTCGTCCGCTGCATGAGCCGGCCGGCCCATAGCAACGACCGTCACGGCCAGGAGAAGCGTCGTCAACAGCTGAGACAGGCGAGTCAAACGGTTCATCGTAAACATAGCAGTGCGATTCGATGATCAGATGATGGAATGCCGTACCCACAACCCGCTCCCTATCAACATCAAGGCGTTGCCTCCTACATCACGGTCCCACTGAGAATTTAGCGGCGCAGCAAGATTGCGACATTTTTGTTACAACCAATCATCGGTTCCCTGCCTCCAGGCTTAAATATATTTTAGAAACTTGCCCCTCAGCCCGCACATGCTCGCCCTTTCATCTATGCAGGACCTGCCGTCATCGTGGGGGCCGCGGCGCGTCAGGAAGCGGCGCATCAGGTCTCCTCTCCCGCTGCACCGCGCGGGCAGCCGGGAAGGCGGTGACCAAATATAAAAAGGGCGGCCCGGTCGGCCGCCCCTTGGTTCCCTTGGAATGCGTTATGGCGTGGGCGCACAGGCCCGTGTGCCGCGGGCAACGAGGACGCCGCACCCGGCATCGTGTCACGCTCGGTCTCCGTCGCGTGTCATCGACGGGTAGACGCGCGCTGCCGAGATCGCACCCGTCGTTCTGCTATTCGTACAGATAGGCCAGGTCGATCTCCCGGACACCGCTCGCGTCGGCCGCGATCATCCGGTCGTCCGCGCCGCGCAGCTGGGCCCCGCCCACCTCGCCTTGCTTGCTGATCGCGTAGAAGCGCACGTTGAAGTTGGGCTCGCCGCGATCGTTGCGGAGGCGGGCCATCTTCGTCTTTTCGTCGATGCGGCGGCACGCGTACAGGCACGCCGCCTCGGGCGTATCGCCCATCCGCATGCGCTCGACGATGAGGTAGCTCGTGAGGTTCTGCAGGTTGGCTTCGCCGCGGCCCGTCGACCCCGCCGCGCCGACCTCGTTGTCGCAGTACAGCCCCGCGCCGATGATCGGCGAGTCGCCGACGCGGCCGGGTATTTTGTAGAACAAGCCGCTCGTGGTGGTCACCGACCCCAGGTTCCCGTTCGGATCGAGCGCCGAGCAGTGGATCGTGCCGTAATGCCGCGTGGCGTCCTGCATGATGGCCCCGATGTTTTCATCATCGATGTCGTGCGGCGGGAGGTAGTCGTCTTCGGTCGAGAGCGTCTCCTTCCACTCGACCCACAGCTCGCGCGCCCGCTCGGTCAGGAGGTTCTCGATGGGAAAGCCGTGCATCTTAGCAAAGTCCTGCGCGCCCTGCCCGACGAGCAGTGCGTGGTCCGTGCGCTCCATGACGAGCCGTGCCACCCTCGATGGGTACTTGATCCCTTCCAGCGCGGCCACCGAGCCGGCGCGGTGCGTGGGCCCATCCATCACGGCCGCGTCGAGTTGCACGACGCCGTCCTCGTTTGGGATGCCCCCGTAGCCCACGGTGATATCGTCCGGGTCTTCCTCAACGAGGTTCACGCCGGCGATGGCGCCATCGAGCGCCGAACCGCCGTCCTGCATGATTTCGATGGCGCGCTGTGCGGCTTCGCGCCCGTTGAGGCTGGACACGACGACGGGCCCCTGCGCAGCGCCTGAGCCCGCGGCGCCTGCAGCGGCGCTCGCAGTGGACGCGGAGGCACCGCCGACGAGCGATGCGCCCACGCCGGCGAGCGAGGCTTTTTTGAGAAAGGAGCGGCGGGACTCGTGTTGGCGATCGATCATGGCGCGGCGGAGATTGTGCATTGGGTGAAATTCGCTTTCCCAATGTATCGCACAACCGGATGAATGTGAAGCCTCACACGGCACCCGGTCCCCGACGAGCGGTGCAAAAAAAGAAAAGCGAGCCCCTCCGGAGAGGGGCCCGCTTATCTACGCAGCAACGGCCGATCCAATGTGCCATGCAGGCATCCCCTCCGGGGGTCGTCGCGGGAGTGAGATGCCGGCCGTTGCAACAAGGCTGTCGGTCGCCTGGGTGATGCACTCCGCCAGTAGTGCGTATTCATCCGCCCGAGCGCGGGCTCGTTATGCTCACCGGCCCATGGTGTCGCTGCAACGCAGCTCACAACGAGTCCATCACGCCGCGCCGACGGGCGCACCCATTACCCGGCTGCGTCGTCTGGCGATACGGCGAACGCACCCAGGCGATCGACAACATGTCTGCGGTGGCGAAGCCGCCACCGTGGAAGCGTCACCGCCTCCGTGCAACTGTGCTGTACTTATCGCCCAATGGGCGAGGCACTTAAATCTCGGGTCCGATTTTTTGTGCTACGCGCCCTCGTCGTGACGGTCGGGCAGCGTGGCCGCCTCGATGTCATCGAGCTGGTGCAGATCGATGCGCACGCCGCCATCGGGCGCTCGCTCCAGCAGCCCCTGAAACTGCGCGCCCGTCACAATCTCATCGTACCGATACGACGACCGCGTGTGGACCCCCTGCGACGACGTCTCATCGATGGCGGTGAGTTGAATCAGGATCTCGGCCTCGGTCGCGCGGAGATCCTCGTCGGTAAACCCGTGGAGCGGACTCGCCTCGTCAATCGGGTGAACGACCGTCCAGTGCAGTGGAAAAAACGAGACCTTGTCGCGCTCCAGCGGAAGCTGATAGAAGCGCGCCCGCCGCACATCGCCCTGGTGCAGCGTGAGCCGGAGCACGACCTTGGCCTCCACCTCGATGAGCTGGCCCTGCCGCTGGTTGGCGATGCGAAACTCCAGCGCCGCATGGTCCCGATACGGCGCAATGACCGCCTGCTCACTGAAAGCGATTTGCGGCTGGGGTTGCGCAAACCGCGCGAAGACCAGCCCGGCAACCAGCGCGAAGAACAGCAACCCGGCAAACGCATCGACCGTGGCGACCCCGTTCGCGAGCAGCCCCTCCGGACTGAGGGCGCCGTAGCCGACGGACGTGAACGTTTGCACGCTAAAGAAGAACGCTTCCGCCAGACGCCCGGCCCCCGTCGTCGCCGTGCTCCCGGCGAGGGCGTCCGCCCCGCACAGCACGAAAGCCATGGCAAAGCCCAGATTCACGACGACGTACACGGCAAAAGCCGTCAGCGTAAAGCTCCACCACGACATCGAGAGCAGCGTATGGTAGAGGTTGAGCGACTTGAAGAACGACAGCCCTTCGCGCTCGACGTTGAACGTCCCGTCGCGATTGAGCAGCCGGATGCGCGCCTGATCCGCGACCTTGGACCCAAAGCCAAGGTCATTGGGCGGATCATCCGCTTCCTTCCATTCCGTACCTACCGTGCGACGAAGATCCTGAACATAGGGACGAAAGATGTCGCGCGCAGAACCCATCCGATGCAGCCAGCAATACGAA
>JAAAPH010000184.1 GCA_009908415.1 Bacteroidota bacterium | reverse complement strand
TCCAAGACCTCGCAGTCGGTCATGCAGTTGATGCGAGACATCAATCGAGAAACGGGCACGGCCTTTCTGATGGTCACCCACGACCCCGAGCTTACCGACTACGCCGACCGCGTCATCGAACTCCGCGACGGCTGCATTGCCGCCGACACGACGTAACGGCCGAGGCACCGAGGGATGACCGCGAGCGGCGGGAGCCTTCCCGGGCAAGGGGTCCCACGTGACGAGGAATGTGCCTGCCCTTGGACAGAGAACCAGCGATTCCGGATGGAGCGGGATAACTTAAAAGGGACGTGGGTATCTTGACCGGCGGCCGTGCCAGGAGATGCGAATGACGGGTTGTCGACGACCGAATGACGAGGGTCGAACTGGAGAGGGTCTGATCGTCGACCTCCGGGCGGCTCTAGCCATTCGCTATCCTCCATTCTTTATCTGTCACTCGCAACTCGATCCGCATGATGCGACGCCTCGGACTCCTTGCTGGTGGAATACTGGCCATGCTCCTGGCCGTCCTGTTTGTCAACACGCTGCGCTTTGAAAGCAAGCAAATCGAAGCGAGGCCGATTACCAGCTTTGCGCTTGACACGACGGCCGCCGCTGAGCGGCTCGCGGGCGCACTCCGCTTCGAAACAATCACGCAGCGCGATCCGGCCGCCCTCGACAGCAGTGCCTACCGGCAGTTGGCGGCCTACCTGGCGCGCACCTTCCCGCGGGTCCACGAGACGCTCCGCATCGATACGGTGTCCGGCCTGAGCCGGCTCTACACGTGGTCGGGGCGCGATACGTCGCTCGCGCCGCTCGTCATCATGGGGCACACCGACGTCGTACCGGTGGAGGCCGGGACCGACACGGCCTGGACGCATCCGCCGTTCAGTGGACAAGTAGCCGATGGGTACGTGTGGGGGCGTGGCGCGCTCGATGACAAGGCGAGCGTGGTCGGCGCCCTCGAAGCCGTTGAGGAGCTGCTGCGTGCCGGGCATCAACCGGAGCGCACGGTGCACCTCGCCTTTGGCCATGACGAGGAGGTCGGCGGCGCGCGGGGCGCGAAGCGGCTGGCCGCGCGTATCGCTGCCCAGGGCCCACGGCCGGGGCTCGTGGTGGATGAAGGGGGCGCCATCACGATCGGAGCGGTGCCGGGCGTCGAGCAGCCCGTGGCGCTCGTGGGCGTGGCCGAGAAGGGCTATTTGTCGATCGAACTGGTGGCCACGAGCGCGGGGGGACACTCTGCCATGCCGCCTCCCCGCACGAGTGTGGGCGTGGTGAGCGAGGCCGTGACGCGCCTGGAGGCCAACCCGCTGCCCGCCGACCTGGATGGCGTGACCGGCCAGACGTTTGCGTACGTGGCCCCGGAGATGGGATGGGGGGGGCAAGCGGCGTTCGCCAACCTGTGGCTGCTAGAGCCCGCCGTCGAGTGGGCGCTCAGCCGCGACCCAACGGCCAACGCGGCCATCCGGACGACCACCGCGCCCACGGTGATCGAAGGCGGCGTCAAGGACAACGTGATCCCGACGCGGGCGCGGGCCGTCGTCAACTTCCGCGTGCTGCCCAGCCAGGGCATCGAAACAGTGATGGACCACATCCGCACCGTGCTCGATGGAGTGCCCGTCGACATCCGGACGCTACAAAACAGTGCCCCGCCGCCGGTGGCGGCCATCGACAGCGCGCCGTTCCGCCAGGTGCAACGCGCCATCCAGCAGGTCACGCCCGACCCGGTCATCGTGGCGCCGCTGCTCGTACCGGGCGCGACCGATGCGCGCCACTACGCCCCATACTCCGACCACGTCTACCGCTTCCTGCCGTTCCGTCTCACGCCCGCCGACCGGGGGCGCATCCATGGCACGGACGAGCGCATCGCATTGTCGGATTACGCCGCGATCGTTGCCTACTTCACCCGCCTCATCGAGGGCAAGGATGCAGCCGACGCGTGAGTCGCCCTGCGCTGTGAAGGGTTTGCGAAGATCGGTGGCGATGGGTACTATGCAGGGGACCGATGCGCCGCCGGCCTTAAGCCGCACAAAAGCGCTTCCGCCTTACGACAGTTCTTCTTCAGACCCTGATCGTCGTTGACCGCTATGGTGTACGAGAGCCCCTTTCCAGATGTCGAGATCCCTGACCTTTCGCTGCCGCAGTTCGTGATGCAAGACTTTGCCGACCGCGCCGATCAGCCGGCGCTGGTGGACGGCCCCTCGGGGCGGACGCTGACGTATGGCCAGCTGGCCGGTGCCATCCGCAAGGCCGCGGCCGGGCTGCATGCGCGGGGGCTGCGGGAGGGAGACGTGTTTGCGATCTACAGCCCGAACCTTCCGGAATACGCGATCGCCTTTTACGGCGCGGCCATGGCCGGGGGGATCAATACCACCGTCAACCCGCTCTACACGCCCGACGAATGTGCCAAACAGCTCAAGGATGCGGGCGCCAAGTTTTTGCTCACCGTCCCGCCATTTTTGGACAAGGCCCAGCAGGCCGCCGCGCAGTCCGGCGTGGACGAGGTGTTCGTCTTCGGCGAGGCCGAGGGGGCGACGCCGTTCCGCGCCCTGCTGACTGACGACCATGAGGTGCCGGACGTGCTCGTCAACCCGGCCGAGGACCTCGTCGCGCTGCCGTATTCCAGCGGCACCACGGGGCTGCCGAAAGGCGTGATGCTCTCGCATCGCAACATCGTGGGCAACATCGCGCAATGCTGCCCGATCGAGGGCATCCAGGAAGGAGAGGTGACGGTGGGCATCCTGCCGTTCTATCACATCTACGGGATGACGATTATCCTCAGTATGGCGCTGTACCGCGGCGCGACCATCATCACGATGCCGAAGTTCGAGATGGAAGACTTCCTCGGGCTCGTTCAAGAACACAAGATCGAGAGCGGTTATCTCGTGCCGCCCATCATCCTGGGCCTTGCCAAGCATCCGATCGTCGACGAGTACGACGTGTCGAGTCTCGACTACATTACGTCCGGCGCCGCGCCGCTGCCGGCGTCGGTCGCGCAAGGATGTGCCGAGCGCATCGGTTGCGTGGTGAAACAGGGGTATGGGATGACGGAGCTGAGCCCCGTCTCGCATCTCATGCCGCGCGATCACGAGAAGCTGAACGTCGATTCCGTCGGCTGGGCAGTGCCGAACACGGAATTTCGTATCGTGGAGGTCGGGTCGCGCACCGACGTCGACACGGGCGAGCGGGGCGAGTTGTGGGTGCGCGGCCCCCAGGTGATGCAAGGCTACTGGAACAACCGCGACGCCACCGATGCCACGGTGGATGCCGATGGCTGGCTGCATACGGGCGACGTGGCGACGCTGGACGCGGCGGGTCGGCTCTACATCGTGGATCGCGTTAAGGAGCTCATCAAGTACAAGGGCTACCAGGTGGCCCCCGCCGAGCTCGAAGGCGTGGTGCAGGCACACGACGCGGTCGCCGACGCGGCGGTAATCCCGAGCCCGGACGAAGAGGCCGGCGAGGTCCCCAAGGCGTTCGTCGTCCTGAAGCCCGGCATGGAGGTCTCCGCCGAAGACTTGATGGCGTTCGTCGCCGAGCGCGTGGCGCCCTACAAAAAAATCCGGCGCGTCGAGTTCATCGAGTCCATTCCAAAGACGGCCTCCGGCAAGATCCTACGCCGCGATCTCGTGAAAAAGGAACGGGGCGCGGCGGCCACATCGTGACGCCGGGTCCCCGCCGTACGAACGAGGCGTCGACCGCGGTGCGCCCTGGCCGCATCGTTGCACACCGGCCGTTCTGGCTGGCCCGGTAGACGCCATCGGTACGTGACGCCGTTAAGGCGGACATGCGGACCCTGTCGTAGCGTTTCCCCGATCGGGTTGCGAAGTCCGGAGGGCGTAAACGGTCGGGCAGTGAGCAGGATGCCACGAAACAGGCCCCGTCAACAGGGTGGTGTTCGCTTTTTTGTGAGGGAAACCTTCGCCGGGCAAAACGTTAATGCAGAGAAATCAAACAGCTGTTTGACATGGCATTATGAGTCGCAACGCGCGCAAGACTGAAATCCTCCGCACGGCTGCCGGA
>JAAAPH010000145.1 GCA_009908415.1 Bacteroidota bacterium | reverse complement strand
CGTTTGGCTGGCTGCCGCTCGTCCCGCCCCCCAATCGCTACCGGTTCGACCCCGTCACGCTGCAGCGCGACGTGGTGCGGCTCCGCCGGTTCTATCAACAAAACGGCTTTCTCGAACCGCGGATTGATTACCCCGCCTCGCAGCTCGACACGACCGCGAACACGATCCACGTCATCTTTTCGATTGATGAGGGTCCGCCCGTCATCATCCAGAGCGCGGATTTCTACGGGGCGGACAGTACACGCTACGCCGTGCAGCAATTTGATGGCGCCCTCCGCAACGCGTGGGTCGACTTCCGCGACCAGACGTCGTTTCGCATTGGGGAGCGGTACACGGAGTTCGGCCGCGTCCAGGTAGAGGATGAGGTGCGGCGCTGGCTGCAAAATCAGGGCTTCGCCTTCGCGCAGGTCCACTCCGAGGCCCGCATCGACACGACCGGCTTCACCGCCGACATCCGCTTTTTTGTCGATGCCGGCCCCCGGGGCCGCTTCGCCGAGATCGAAGTGGAAGGCAACCAGTCGGTGAGCCGTCGCATCGTGGAACGCGAGCTGCCCTTCCGCGCGGGCGACTACTTTTCGTACGACCGGATGATCGACGGACAGCGGCAGCTCTTCGGCCTCAACCTGTTCCGCGTGGCCTTGGCCGACCTGCCGAGCCAGCCGGTCGATAGCACGGTGCGCGTCCGCTACCGGGTGCGCGAGGCCAGTCTGCGCTACCTGACTGCCCAGTCCGGGTACGGCACGTCCGCTGGATTTTCGACGGAGGGGCAGTGGTCACATCGCAATTTCCTCGGAGCCGCCCGCAGCCTGACCGTTGGCCTCGTCGCAGAGACCGGCTTCCTGGCCGACGTCGGGCTCTTCGGCGGACCCAGCCCGGGCATCATTCCAGATCGTCGGTTTCGCGGGTCGGTTGCACTCCGCCAGCCGTACTTTCTAACGACGGACCTCTCTGCCAGCATCGAGCCGTTTATCGAGTACCGGCGCGACGCGCGGCTGGAACCGAGTCAGGTCTTCCTCGGCGTGAACGCCCGCGACTTCGGGCTGAACACGACGCTGATCTACGAATTCCTTCCGTTTCGCACGGTGTCACTGCGGCACTCCTTCAGCCGCTCGTTCCAGTACACCCGCTCGCTCCCCGACACGACGTTCCAGGACCCGTCGGCACCGCAGACCGTCGGGGGCGACCTGTTTAACCGCAGCGTGTTCTCAGCCAACGCAACGCTCGGGAAGGTGGATGACTTCCTGAACCCGACGCGTGGGTTCCAGGTGCGGCCCTCGGCCGAGCTGGCCGGCACGGTGCTCGGATCCAGCATCGAGTATGCGCGCCTGAGTAACGAGCTGAACGGCTATATCCCGCTCGGCGACAACATCGAACTGGCCACGCGGCTCTTTGTCGGCCGCCTCTGGCCCATCGGGCGCAGCCGCTCGATTCTTTCGAATCCCGGGGACTCCCTCTTTGCCGTTTACGAAAACCGCTTCGACAACATCCGGTTTTACGTTGGGGGAAGCAACGACCTGCGCGGCTGGCGCAGCGAGCTAGCCGGTGATAAGCGAGCGCGCGCCCTCGTCGAACAGCGCACGACCGCGGAGGGCGTGCGGCGAGACACGACGGGATTCATCTTCGAGCCCATCGGCGGCAACACGAAGCTGACGGCGAACCTGGAGCTGCGCCTGCCGTTTCCGGGGCTGAACTCGGATTGGCGGACGGCCATCTTCCTCGATGCCGGCCAGGCCCGCGAGAGCAGCTTTGCCCCGACGGCCCTTCGCTTCGGCACCGGGGCCGGCATCCGGTACCGCACGCCCGTCGGGTACCTGCGGCTCGATCTCGCGTACAAGCTGAATCCGGGCCCCCTCGACCTCCGCGCCCCCCGCGAGGTCCTCGAAGGGACGGCCGAACCGCGCTTCATCAACCGGTTCCGCGTCCACATTGGCATCGGCCAATCCTTTTAATTCATTCCTTTGGCTCCGCCGCCCGTGCCTACAGATGCTGACTCTCATACCGCTGCGCCTTCCGCCTCGGGTTCCCGTGGGCGGTGGCTCCTGCGTCGTCTGCTGCAGGCGGTAAGCGGCATGGCTGCGCTGGTCGTCACCGTCGCCCTGGTGCTCTTGCTGCTCCTGCAAACCCCGTGGGGGGCGGGCACGGCGGCGCAGCTCATCGCGCACTACGCCAACCCGTTCACCAACGCCACGATGCACGTCGGCGGGGCCGGTGGAAATTGGCTGCAGACCCTGGAGCTGCACGACGTGGCGCTGGTCCCCACGGATGCGGCCACCGACACCACGCGCTACGCGCACGTCGATACGGTGCGCGTCCGATACAGCCTGCCTGCCTTGCTGCGTCGCACGCTGCATGTGCGCGAGCTGACGCTGGCCGGCCCCTCGGCGTCGTTCCGCCAACGGGCCGACTCGACGTGGACGCTGCCCGCGCTCCCGCCGTCCGCGCCGACACCGCCCGACACCACCGCATCGGCTTTTGCAGTACGCGTGGACGCGGCGCATCTCCGGCGCGGCCGGGCGACGGCCCAGTTCTACACGCCGCGCGGCGACTCGACGCTGCGCGTCCGTGGGGTCCAGCTCGCCGCGCGCGACATTGCGTACGCCTCCCCGGTCACGGGCCGGCTCGACACGCTGGGCTTCGACGCGGTACTCCCCGGAAGCGGCACCCCACTGCAGTTCCAGGCCGCGGGCACCCTGGCCGACGACCGCTTCACGCTGGAGGGCCTGCGCCTCGCGTCCCCGCAAAGCGACGTCCGGGGCGCAGGCACCGTGCGCCTCGCCACATCGCCCGAGGACGCGCTCGACGACATCGACTTTTCGCTTACTGCGGCCCCCCTCGCCTTTCGCGACGTGGCGCCATTTCTGCCCGCTGCCGGCCTCAACCCGGATGCCACCCTGCGCCTCGACGCGCAGGTCCAAGGCTCGGGCCGCCTGATCGAGCTGCGCACGGACGCGCGCCTCTCGACGGGCGGGTCGCTGACGCTGGATGCGACGGCCACGCCCCTTGTTCCGACCGACGTGGAGCAGCCGACCCCCGAACCGCTCCGGTACCGCCTCGACGCGCAGGCGCGCGACCTGAACACAGCCGCATTCGCTCCACCGGATTCCAGCGCTCCCACGCGCGTGAGTGCGGACCTGCAGGTCGACCTCAGCGGCCCGGCCCTCAGCCGCCTCTCGGGCACCGTGACGACCCGGCTCTTCGATACGCAGGTGACCGGCTACGACGTCCAGGTGCCGCAGCTGCAGCTCCGCTTCGCCGACGGGCAAGCCGCCGTGACGGGCACCGGCCAATTGGCCGGGGCCCGCATCGCCGTCGAGGGCACGATGGCGCCGTTCGCGACCGCCCCCTCGTACGACCTCCAGACGCAGCTGTCTGACCTCGACGTCGGCACCTTCACGGCGGAGGGGGGCCTGTCTGGCACGCTCAACACGCAGCTCCAACTGGTCGGGACCGGCTTCGCCTTGCCTGCCGCCGACCTGACGGCCGAGCTGGACGTGCTGCCGTCCACGCTCAACGCGCAACGCATCGACGCCGGTCGCCTCACGCTCCGCCTCCAGCGCGACTCGCTGCGGTACGACGCGGAACTCGCATTCCCCGACGGCCGGCTGGCCGCGGGCGGCCAGGCGCAGTTGACCGCCCCCCTGGCCTACACCATCGAGCAGGGCCGGCTGGAGGACGTCGACGTCGCCGCCCTCCTGGGCGACACGACGGCGAGCGCGCTCAGTGGCACGTTCAGCCTGCAGGGGCGGGACGTATCCCCGGCCGCCATGCAGCTCCAGACCGACGTGCAGCTCCGGGATTCGTACTACGGCGGGTACGTGTTGCACGAGGCTGCCTCGCGGCTTCGCCTGCAACAGGGGCAGGCAACCCTCGATGCCACGGCCGACCTCCGTGGCGGCCGCTTCGAGCTGGCTGCCACGGCTGAGCCGTTCGCCGCGTCGCCCAGGCTGCGCGTCACGCAGGGCCGCTTCCGGGACGTCGACCTCGGGCCCCTCCTGCAAGACACCACG
>JAAAPH010000476.1 GCA_009908415.1 Bacteroidota bacterium | reverse complement strand
GGCATCGGTACAGCGTGGCCGTGATCGATGGGGAGGAAGACGAGGACGACCGTGAGGACCTGGCTGAAGACGCGCTGCTGCACGAAGGCTACGGCTGCCGGAACGTGGCGATCGTCTGGGCGCCGCGGGACCTCTCCCCGGACCCGTATCTAGATGCACTGGCGCTCTTTCGCGGGCTCTTCCCGGTCCACCCTGAGGTGCCCGGCACGCTCCAAATGCAGCAGGCGTTTCTGGAGGCGACCGATCAGTCGCATGCGTACGGCGAGGGGCTGGAGTTTCTGGTGAGTCGTGGCGCGCCCGAACCGCAGCGCCCGGGCCACATCCGATGGGCGGAGTACGACACGCTCGACGAGGTGCGCGACTGGATCAGTGCCCACGCCGGTCGGATTCAGTTGGTCACGGCGCGGCCTCAGTTGGGCGACCAACTCGGGGCTGCGGTGCCTACGGCAGCCCTCGGGTCTGCGCAGCGGCCTGAACTAGACTGGCAGCCCGATGGCAAGGACACGCTGGCGTTTCTCGATGCCATCGGCTAGGCGCGATGGGCGCCCTGGGTCAACCGGTTGCATCCTCGAGGTGGGCCGTGAGAATCTGTTTGACCCGAGGCATCACCTCCTTCCAGTCGGCGGTAGCTGTTTTAGAAACCGTTACAAACTGTGGTAGGATCAACACGTTCGCAATGCCGTCCACCGCAAAGAGGAGTTGACCGAGGGGATGGGCATCGGCGTCGGTGGGGGAAGTGATGGACACCATTCCGTCCGCGATAAAAGGCCCGGCGTCGGTCGTAATCTTGATGCTGTTCGGGTTCGGGGTGGGCTCCGTGTGCAGGGCAGGCATGAGACGTTGATCGTAGTGGGGGATCGTGGATTGGGTGCGGGGGCTGTACGCGTCAATCCCGTCCGCGTGCCACGGCCTCACCCTGCCTGCACCCGGACGTTACTTTCACTTGCGATCCGGACGAAATCCTCTATATTAACACTGCTCTTCGCCTTTCGGAACGGCCTCATAGGTTTCATGGAGTCTCCTCATCATCTGGATCGGACCTCCGGACAGGAGGGCCCCCTTGCGCCGGTTTCGGGCAACAAAGCGCAACGGATCGCTCAGCACACGCAGCATCTCGTCGATGACTTGAAGACGTGGGTCGATCTGCGCATCGAGCTCGCGCAGATGGAGCTGGAGGAGCGCGTCGAGGCGAAGGCGAATCAAATCGCCCTCGGCGTCATCGTAGGAGGGATTGCCCTCCTGGCCGTCGTGTTCGGGCTCACCGCCCTTGCGCTCGGCATCGGCGCCTGGCTGGGTCACGCCGGGTGGGGGTTCTTGGTGGTGACGGGCTTGCTCGTGCTCTTGGCCGTCGTGATCCGCGCCGCGCAGCCGGAGCTCGTGCAGGTCGGCCGGTCGCCCGAGCCTCCGGCACGCCCCGACCCCGACGGCACCTCGGCGACCCCGTGATGGGCACCCGTCATCGATTCTTGCTTCGTACAAATGAATCTCCCTTATGCCGGACCCGGACACTGCAAAGTCGAAAGCCGAAGTAGAGGCCGAATTGGAAGGCTCGTCTGACGCCATCCAAGGCCGGATTCATGCCATCCGCGATGAAATCACGTCGACGGGCAGCACCGTGCGGAGCCTGCTGCGCAAGCATCCGGTCGCCAGCGTGGGCGGATCATTGCTCGCAGGCGCGCTCGTGGGGTGGCTGCTGGCTGGCCTGGGCCGGCGGCGCCTGAGCAAGGCGCACCGGCAACTGCTAAACGACTACGTGGAGGCGCTGCGTGACGAGGTGCGCACCGCCGTCGCCGACGGGGAGGAGGTGGGGGCGGCCGTGCAGGACGCGCTGCGGAACCGCGCACCGCTTATCGTCTACTCCGAAGACGACCGCTCCAGCGGATGGCTACGCCAGACGGCCGGGCTCATCGCCGACACGGCCCTGACGCTCTTTGTCCGAGACGTCGTCGGCGGCCTGCTCGACGGCCTGGGTGCTGAGGAGGCGTGGCCGGCGGACGGCGCCGCGCCCGACCCGGGGGGCGAGGAGCCACTCGACGGCACGGAGTCCGTAGCCTCGTGACGGCGCCGCGCCTTGCAGTTTTGTGACGATCTTCGCTGTTAATGCGAGGGCGTGATGTATACCTTACGGGTCGAATGCTATCGCGTGACCCGGGGCCGCTTCCCCGTGGGACGCCGCGTCAACGTCATCGCACCACCCACTGACCAAGCACATCCATGCGCATAATTATTTTCGGTCCACCGGGCGCCGGCAAAGGCACCCAGGCGCGCCTGCTCGAAGAACGCCGAGGACTCACCCAGATCTCGACCGGCGACATCATACGCACGGCCATGAAGCGGGAGACGCCGATTGGCAAGGAAGCCAAGGCGTACGTGGAGCAAGGGGAGCTCGTCCCCGATACCGTCGTGCGCAAGCTGGCCGAGCAGGCCATCGCCGACGAAGCGTACGACGACTTTGTGCTCGATGGCTATCCGCGCACCATCCAGCAAGCCGAGTGGCTCACTGAATTCTTGACGGAGCACGACACCCCACTGCACGCCGTGGTGAGCCTCCAGGTGCCCGATGAGGTGATCGTCGATCGCCTCTCGAAGCGGCGCATCCACAAAGAAACGGGGGACACCTATCACCTCGACTTGGATCCGCCGCCGGACGACGTGGATCCGAGCCTCATCGTGCAGCGGCCGGACGACCAGCCCGCAACCATCCGCAACCGCCTCAGCGTCTACCGCGAGCAAACGGCTCCCCTCGAAGCGTACTACCAGGAGCGCGATGTTTACTACGCGGTCGACGGCGTAGGCGATATCGAGGCGATCTACACGCGGATCACGACGACCCTCGACGACATCCCCACTGCCGCCGGCGCTTGAGTTGTTATCCCGATGAGTATGGAGACTCCCCCTACAGACGCGGCGTCCGAGAACGCCAGCGCCGAGCATGTCGCCTCGCTGCGTGCACGGATCAATCACGCCCTGCCCGAACTCGTTGCCGACGCGGGCCCCGATGTCCTGTACGACCCGGTTCGGTACGTGCTGGACGGCGGCGGAAAGCGGCTCCGCCCGATCCTGCTTCTCCTGTCGGCGGAGGCCTTTGGCGTCGCGACCCAGCGGGCGCTGCCGGCAGCACTGGCCGTGGAAGTATTTCACAACTTCACGCTTGTCCATGACGACATCATGGACCACGCGGATGAGCGCCGGGGCCGGCCGACGGTGCACCTGCAATGGGATGCGGACACGGCCATCCTGACGGGTGACATGCTCATGGCCCTTTCGTACGATCTGCTCACGCAGGTCGACACGCCGCACCTCGCCAAAATGCTCGACGTCTATCACGCCATGGTCGAGCGGCTCTGCAAAGGCCAGGCGCTCGACAAGGCGTTCGAGACGCAGGCGGAGACCTCGGTGGAGGACTATATGCGGATGATTGATTGCAAGACCGGGGCGCTCCTGGAAGCGGCTTTCGAAATCGGCGGCCTCATCGGAGGGGTCGTCCCGCCGCAGCGCACGGCCCTGCGGAAGATCGGACGCCGCGTCGGACGCGCCTTCCAAATCCAAGACGACCTGCTCGATCTCACGGCCGACCACGACCGCTGGGGGAAGCAAGTGGGGGGCGACCTCATGGAAGGCAAAAAGACGTTTTTGCTGCTGCGAGCATTGGAGCGCGCCGAAGGCGACGACCACGCCTGGTTTGCGCGCATTGTGGCCGAGAAGGGCTTGCCGCCCGATGAGGTTCCCGAGGCGCGGGAGCGCATGCGCCACCTCGGTATCTTCGATGAGGCCGAAGCCGCTGTGAAGGAATACACGGCCGGCGCACGGCAGCAAATCGACGCCCTTCCGGGAGAGACGGCGCCGATCCAGACCATGCACTGGCTGATTGATCAGATGCAAGCCCGCTTGCACTGAGTGGCTCCCTCAACCCCTAGTTGATGAACACGGACGGCGCCGTCCGAAGCCTGAAGTTATGATTGAGCGGCAAGTCACGGTACAGAACCGCGCCGGGATCCACACGCGGCCGGCCTCCATGATCGTCCGCACCGCATCCCAGTTCGACGCCGATGTTTACATCCAGAAAGACAATTACGAGATTAACGGAAAGAGCGTGATTGGCGTCATGACGCTGGCGGCCGAACAAGGCGCCACGCTGACGCTGGTCGTCGAGGGCGAAGACGAAGACGAAGCGGCCGACGCCCTGGTCGAGCTCTTCGAGGATGGTTTCGGCGAGGAGATGTAGGTTGCGCCCGCCGCTCGCTGTTTTACTTCCAGCCGGATTGGCATCATCACATGTCTGCTTCCTCCAATGACGCGGCTTCATCGTCCGCTGCAGAGATCGCCGAGGCGGGCCCCGAGCGGGTGCTTGAGGGCATCAGCCTGTCGCCGGGGATCGCCATGGGGCGGGCCCTGCTGTACGCCCGCGCCTCCGACGGCGTGGAGCATGAGGTCATCAACGAGGCCGCCATTGAACAGGAAGTGGCACTCTTCGAGGAAGCCCTCGAGCGCGCCGACCGCGACTTGCAGCGCATCATTGCGATCTCACGTGAGAAGTTGGGCGATGACAGCACCGCGATCTTCGAAGCGCAGCGCATGATGCTGCACGACGAGGAGCTCGTCACGCCGGTGCGTCGTCGGATCCGCGAGAAGCGTCAAAACGCCGGATACGCCGTCAAGGCCGTCATGCAACAGCACCGGCACCGGCTGGAGGCGAGCGACGACGAGTACCTCCGCGAGCGCGCCAGCGACCTCGCCGACATCCAGGACCGCATCATTCGCCAGCTGCGGCGGGGGAAGATGAGCGCCGAGGTCGGCGAGGCGACGATCGTCGTCGCCGAAAACCTCGGTGCCGCCGACGTCATCCGCTTCAATAACCGCGGCGTGCTGGGCTGCGTGAGCGAGCACGGCGGGGCGACCTCGCACGTGGCGCTCATCGCGCGAGCGCTGGAAATGCCGGCCCTCGCTGGACTGCCCGACGTCACGGAGCACGTCCCGGATCAGGCCCCGGTCGTGGTCGATGGGCACCGCGGTCGACTCATCATCAACCCGACCCCAGAGACGGTCGATCGCTACCGCGAACAGCAGGCGCGCCACCGGCGGAGGCGGAAAGAGCACCAAGAGCTGGTCAGCCTGCCCGCCGAAACGAAAGACGGCCATCGCATCCAGCTGATGGCCAACATCGAGTTTCGCGAGGAGCTGGAGCTGGTCGAGCAATACGGGGCGGAAGGCATCGGCTTGCTCCGCACGGAAATGCTGTTCCTCATGCGCCGCACCATCTCGCTCTCCGAGCAGATGCAGTACGAGATGTATCGCACCATCGTCGAGGCCGTGCCGGGCGTCTCCACCATTCGCCTGCTGGATCTGGGCGGCGATAAGATGCTGCCCCTCGCGCACCGCGAGCACAATCCCTTCCTCGGATGGCGGGGCATGCGCGTGCTGCTCGATCGCCCGGAGCTGCTGCGGCCGCAGTTGCGCGCGCTGTTGCGCGCCAGTACCCATGGATCGTTGCAGCTCCTACTGCCGATGGTGACGCACCGCGATGAGGTGGTTCGGTTCAATGACGTGATGCAGGAGGTGTACGCAGAGCTCCAAGCGGACGGCCACGCCATCGAGGAGGTCCCGCCGGTCGGAGTGATGGTTGAAGTGCCGGCCGTGGCTCTGCGCCCCGACGTGTTCGCCCCGCACGTCGACTTCTTCTCGGTGGGAACCAACGACCTCACGCAGTACGTGCTTGCGATCGACCGGGGGAATGATCTGGTGGCCAACCGGTACGATGCCTTGCATCCGGCCGTGCTGGAGCTCATCCAGCGCACCGTCCAGGGCGCGCATGAGCACGGCCTGTCCGTGAGCCTGTGCGGCGAGATCGGCAGCGAGCCGCATGCCTTACCTATCCTGCTAGGGCTTGGTCTCGACGCCATCAGTGCCTCGCCGACGTATCTGCCTCCGCTGAAACGCGTTCTGCGTACCATCCATTACGCGAATGCAGAGGCACTAGCTCGCGAAGCGCTCTGCGCCGCCGATGCCACCGAGGTGCATGCCCTGAACGACGAGTGGTTACGCGTTCATGCTCCAAAAACGATGGACATGAGGGCGGAGAACCGTCTATCTTCCGACGCGTCAGAACCCTCCACCTCGTGATGCAATTTTCACTCGCCGATTCACTGTTCCGTATACGCTTCCATGAGTGACCGTTCTCTCCAAGACCGCATCGCCAGTGACCTCAAAGACGCCATGCGCGCGCAGGACGATGTGCGACGCCGCACCCTGCGTTCCCTTCGGTCGGCCTTGATGAAGGAGGAGATTGACCAGCGTGAAGGCGGGGAGGGGGAGCTTACGAAGCAACAGGAGCTCTCCGTGCTGCAGAAGGCGGCGAAGCAGCGCCGTGAATCGCTCGAACAGTTCGAGGAGGCCGGGCGGGAGGATTTGGCGCAGAAGGAGCGGGAGGAGCTGGCGGTGATCGAAGAGTACCTGCCGAGTCAGCTGTCCGATGACGCGTTGCACGAAACGATTGAAGCCATCATCGACGAGGTGGGCGCGGAGTCGATGGCCGACATGGGCCGGGTGATGGGCCGCGCCATGGGCGAGCTCCGCGGCCGGGCGGACGGCAATCGCGTGCGCAAGGCGGTGGAATCGATCCTTCGCGACTGAGGCTGAGAGACGGAATCCCGGACCCATGACAACGATCGACGTGCTCATCCTGGTGATTATTGCCGGCGGACTCGGCCGCGGCTTCATGGTGGGGGCCGTCCGCCAGATCACAGGCCTCATCGGTGTGGTCCTGGCCTTTGCGATGGCGGTGCAGTTGATGCGGCCGGCCGGTGAGGTCATTGTGCAGAGCACCGGCCTCGCCCCCTCGCTGATCCCGGTACTCGGCTTCGTGGCGGTATTTGCTGGCGTTCAGATCGTGTTTTTTCTGCTCGGCCAACTCGTTGAGCACCTCGTCGACGCGCTCAACCTGTCGCCGGTGAATCGGCTGCTGGGAGGGCTCGTCGGCGGGTTCAAGGCCGCCCTGCTGTTGAGCGTCGCGTTTCTGCTGTTCTCGCACGTCAACCTGCCGGCCGAGCAGACGCGCAATCGGTCCATGCTGTACGAGCCCGTCGCTTTGGTTCTGCCGCGCACCTGGTCCTTTGCGGAAGAGCATGTCCCCCAGCTCAAATCGCTCTCCGACGAGTTCGGGAGCCGCGTGCAAGCCCAGATGTCATCGGTCCAGGACAACGCCATGGACGATCCCGTGGACGACCGCAGTGCGCAAGGGGATCAGTAGCCGCCCTACGTCCGGAGCCCAGGAGGCGGCTGGGCGGGCGAGGTGCGGTCGGGCGTACCGGCTTCAGGCTCCGACGCGGACGCCTGGTGGCCGTAGTACACGTCGTCGAGCGATTGGGAGCGGGCACGTTCAATCCGGCTGAACCGATTCTCGAACTGCTTGATGCCGACCTCGATGAAGTCCTCAGCTGTGATGCCAAACGGAACCTCGTCTTCGTAGGGGGCTAGCGTCTGCTCGATGTGCTGCAGGGCGAACGGCAGAAGCTGATTCATCCGCGCGTCGATGGCGTCCCAGACGGGATCGCCGTGCTCGGCCACGAGCCGGGCCAGCAAGAAGACGCCGTAGCCCACGTGCCGCGCTTCATCCCGCTGCACGTTACGGACGAACGTCTGCATGCCCGGTAGGATGTCGTTGGCCTCCAGGACGGTATAGTACGCTTCGTACCCGGTCTCGGCCAGCACGCCCTCGACAATCATCTGATACGTGACCGCGGCCTCGGCCAGTACCGTGGGCGAAGCGTCAGACCGAAGGCGGTCCATGGCGCTCGGCAGGGCCTCGAAGAAGATGTGCCGGTACGCGTCGGTGAAGTAGTGGTCGAGGTCACCCTCGGCCCCGGCCACATCCCGCAGGAAGCGGCCGAAGCCTTCGACGTGCTTCGCTTCTTCCCAAAGGTACGACGTCAGAAACATTTCCTCCTCGATCCGGCCCGCTTCAGCCATCACCTGAAGGAGCGGCAGCAGGTCGTACGTCACCGACTCTTCGCCGCCCTGAAACTGCGCCGTCAGCCGGAGCAGCAGATCCTGCTCCGGCTCCGTGAGTCCCTTCCAGTCGCCGGCGTCCGCGGTGAAGTCGATGGCAGCCGGATCCCACGTGCCGAGGCGCTTGGCCTTTTGCCAGAGCCGCATCGGATACAGCCCCCGGTCAAGGCCCGTGCGGGTCGTCGTGAACGTCGTCCGGTGCGGGTTCATGCCCTATCGAAGAGAACGTCGGAAGGAAGAAGTTTATGAGACGACCTCCATGGCATCCGGATCCCATTCGAAGCGTCGGCCTTCGCGGTAGCTTTCGTTGCAGAGCAGGGTCGGCGCCGCGGCGCGGTAGCCAAACGTGGGGTCTTCGAAGACGCTATCGCCGGTGCGAACCGCGTTGAAGAAGTTCGCGAAGTGGTCGACGCGGTCGCTGTAGCCATCGGGCGCGCGGTACGTCCGCTCCGAGGTCATGTCGCCCGGATTGTCGATCTCATCGGCGTGTTCTTCTTCGTAGGCCTCGATGAAAGCCTGCTGGACGTCTTCCGAGAAGGTGCGCACGGAGTTGTAGCCGTTCACGAGGCCGTCGAGCGAGGGGGGGCGGCGGGCGCTCTGGGCCAGCGTGAGCTGGTTGCCTGCGATGGTCATGGCGCCTTCGCTGCCGGTGAAGCGCAACAGCTGGCCGCCGCCGCTGCCGTCGACGAAGTTGACCTGCATGGCGAGGGTGAAGGGCGGGTGCGCGTCCGTTTCGGGGTATTCGAGCTGGCTGACCTGCACGTCCGGCGCGTCGCGCCCGTCGGTCCAAAAGCGGAGGCCGCCGGAGGAATTGATCGAGGTCGGCCCGTTCGACGAGGTGATCGTGTGGATGATGGTCAGCAGGTGTACAAACAGGTCGCCGGCGACGCCCGTGCCGTAGTCCCAGTAGTTGCGCCAGCGGAAGAAGCGGACCGGATCGAAGGCGCGGTTCGGGGCGTTGCCAAGAAATCGCTCCCACGCCACGTCGTCCTCGCTCACATTGGGCGGAATTGAGTACTGCCAGGCGCCGAGCGACGAGTTGCGGTTGTAGCGGGCTTCAACCATGTTGAGCTCGCCAATGGCCCCGGCTTCCAGGAGCTCCCGCGCCTTGTGAATGACAACGGAGCTCGCGTACTGACTGCCCACCTGCAGCACGCGCCCGGTCTGTTCCTGCGCACGAATCATGGCCGGTCCCTCGTTGAGGTCATGCACCATCGGCTTCTCGCAGTACACGTCTTTGCCCGCCTCCATGGCCTCCTGCGCCATCTGCGCGTGCCAGTGGTCCGGGGTGCAGATCAGGACGGCATCCACGTCGGAGCGGTTTAGCACCTCCCGGTAATCGCGCGTGGTGAAGATGTCATCGCCGAATACTTCTTGGGTGCGGGTCAGCCGCGCGTCGTAGCAATCGGCGGCGGCCACGAACTCGGTGCCGGGCAGGTCGTTGGCCGTGCGCGTATCGGCAAAGCCGATGATGCCCATCCCAATCGTGGCGAACTGGATTTGGTCGTTAGCACTGAAGGACGGGCGGTCGGGCACGGGGATCGTCTGAGCGTCGGATGCGAAGGCCGCAGGCGTGATGCCTGCAACGGCCGACGTAGCCGCTATTTTTTTCAGGAAGTCGCGGCGGGAGCTGTTGAACGGAGCCATGATTCGAACTGCGGCTTAATGGACGGGGCCAATGTGTATCCTACATTAGGGGCACGTTCACTGAAAATCAAAAAGAAACCGCTTCCTATTCTGTTTCCCCGTCATCGTATGTTAGGGACGCGGCGAGGGGGCCCCTGGACGTCCGCGCAGCGGATCCCAAGCCCCGGCCGCACGGTATCATGCCTTGCACATATCCATCGCGCTCGGTCTCCGCCCATCATGGTTCCTGTTGAGCTCCAGCTCCAAAATTTCCTCAGCTACGGCACAGAAGCGCCCCCGCTCGATTTTAGCCGGTTCGACGTGGCCTGCCTCTCGGGGAAAAACGGGCAGGGGAAGTCGGCGCTCCTCGACGCGATGACGTGGGCCGTGTGGGGCGAGGCGCGCAAGTCGAGCGGCAAACGCAAGCCCGATGATGAGCTCATCCGCATCGGCACGCGGCACATGGAGGTCACGTTCGTCTTCGACCTGGAGGGCGAGCGCTACCGGGTGATACGGAGCTTCTCGCGCTCGTCCACGGGCAAGACGACGTCGTCGGACCTCGAATTCCAGATCTACGTCCCCGACGCCGACAAGTACCGTCCGCTCACGGGCTCCACGCAGCGTGAGACGCAGGCGACGATCGACGCCACGCTGGGGCTCGATTACGACACGTTCATCAACTCCGCGTTTCTGCTGCAGGGGCGCTCGGACGAGTTCACCCAGAAGCGCCCGAGCGAGCGGAAGGAGATCCTCGCCAGCATCCTCAACCTGAGCCGCTACGAGGCGCTCGCTGCGAGGGCGCGCGACCGCTGGCGCGAGGCCAAGCATCAGCAGCAGGACGCCGACGCCGACATTGAGCGGCTGCAGGATGCCCTGGAGCCTGCGCCCGCATGGAAGGAGCAGCGTGCCGAGATTGAGGCCGAGATCGAGGCGAAGCAGGGGACGCTCGACACGCTGCGGGCAGAGGAGAAGGCGCTCACCGAGCAGCGCGCCGACCTGGAGGCGAAGGCCCGCGAGGTGGAGTCCGTCCGCCAGTCGATCGAGAAGCTCGCGGCCCGCCGTGAGCAGCACCAGGACGATGCGGCCCAACTGCGCGAGCGGATCGACGAGGCTGAGGATCTCATCGCGCACCGCGACGAGATCCAGGCGCAGTACGAGCGCTACGAGAAACTGCAAGAGGAACGCGACGCGCTCGACGAAAAGCGCGACCTGCACCGCGGGCTGGAGAAACGGATCGAGCAGAAGACCTCGCAGATCAAGGACAAAAAGAACGAACTCGAGAAAAAGTTAAACCGGCTGGAGGTCGAGCAGACGTCGCTCAAGAAGGACCTCGACACGTGTGTTCAGAAGCTCTCGCAGCGTACGGTCGTGAAGGAGAAGCGAGACGAAGCGCAGGCCGCGAAGCAGCGCCTGAAGCAGTTGAGCGCCCGGCGCGAGAGGGCGCAGCAGATCGACACGCAGCTGAGCGAGGTCGAGCAGCAGATCGTGGGGCGCCGCGAGTCGCTGCGGGGGAAGCTGCACGAGCTCCATCAGCAGATCGAGACGCGCGAAAAGGCCTTGGCCGAGCAGGAAGACCTGGCCGACACCATCGAAACGCTGGAGGCAAAGGTCGAGCGTCGCGACGCCCTTCAAGAGAAACTCGACACCATCCGTCAGCGCGGAAAGGCGCTCTCCAACACGCTCAGCGAGCAGGGCGGCCAGCTGGAAGCGCGTCAGACGGAGCTCGACAAGCAGCAGGCTGACTTCGAGCGCTTCCAGGCCGCCGCCGATGGAGTGTGCCCCACCTGCGGCACCGATCTCACCGACACCCATCGCCGCGAGGTCGTCGCTTCCTACGAAGATACGATCCAATCGCTGAAGCACGACGTCAACGAGATCGAGGCGACGATCGCATCCCAGAAGGAAGAGCGCGACGAACTGCGCGGGACGTACAAAACGGTGCAACAGGAGCTCGACGAGCTATCGGGCGTGGCGGAGCGGCTCGCCACCGCCCGCGAGCAGCATCGGACCCGCAAGAAAGACCGCGCCGCGCTCCAGGAGCAGAAGGAGCAGGCCTCGAAGGTGAAGCAGGCGCTGGAGGACGACCGCTTCGCCGTCCCGCAGCGAAAGCGGCGGCAGGCGCTCCGTCAGCGGCGGGCGGCAGTGCGCGTCGACGAGGCACGCTTCGAAGCCATCCAGAACAACGCGGCCCAGCTGGACCGGTACGAGGAGCGGCTCCGCGAGCTGGAAGAATACGCCGGACGCAAGGAGCAACTCGAGAAGAGCATCCAGAAAAACGGGCGCGAGATGGAAGCGCTCCGCGAGCAGCTCGACGACGGCAGCGCGTTCGGCACGCTGGAGCGTGAGATCGAACAGCTAGAGGAGCAGCTGGCCAAGGTCGATTTTGACCCCGAGCGCTTCGATGACGTGCGGGCCGCGCTCCGCGACCTCAGCGACGCCGGCTCACGGATGAAGGACCTCGTCAACGCCCAACAAAACCGTGAAGATTGGCAGGAGCAGTTAGAGCGGATCGGCACGCGGCTGGAGAAAACGGACGAGGAAAAGCAATCGCTCGAAGAAAAACGCGAGGCGCTGCACGAGGCGCTTGAAGGAAAGGACGAGCTCGAAGCGCGTCAGGAAGCCAAGGCGAAAGAGGTGGCCGCGGCCGAACAAGCGCTCAACGACCTGCAGCAGCGACTCGGGGAGCTCACCGCCAAGCTGGAGCAGGCCGCAGCGGATCGTGAGAAGCTCAAGCAAGCCAAGCAGCGCCGCGAAGACGCCGCCTCCGACCGCGCGCTCTACAAGCACCTCCGGAAAGCGTTCGGCAAGCACGGCATCCCCTCGCTCATCATCGAGGAAACGCTGCCGGAGATTGAGGAGCGCGCCAACGCCATCCTCGACCGGCTGACGGATGGGAAGATGCACGTGCGGCTGGAAACGCTCCGTGACAAGAAGACGGGCGGCACAAAGGAGACGCTCGAAATCATCATCACCGACGAGCAGGGGGTGCCGCGCCCGTACGAGACGTTCTCCGGCGGCGAGAGCTTTCGCGTGAACTTCGCGCTGCGCATTGCGCTGGCCCAACTGCTGGCCGAGCGGAGCGGCGTGCGCATCCGGACGCTGGTCATCGACGAGGGCTTCGGCACGCAGGACACGGATGGAATCGAGCGGCTCGTGGAGTCGATCCAGGCGATCCAGGAGGACTTTGCCAAGATTATCGTCATCACGCACCTGCAACGGCTGAAGCAGGTGTTTCCCGTGCGCATCGAGGTGGAAAAGGATCCGGTCACCGGCTCCTCGTTCGAGCTGCTCGGGGCGTGAGCCTCAGTTGGCCGTCGTGATCCGGCCGTACTCCACCCACAGGGCCAGGCCCTGGGCGCTCGCTCCAAAGGGCGCGCCGTGCCCTCGATACTCGACGAGGGCCTTCCGCCACTCGCTCTGGAGCCACCGGTGGAGCTCCTCGCGTCCGCTCCAGCGAAAGTCGTTTGTGCGATCGGACATAGGGAGTGCAGGCGTTCGTCCGCACTGGCAATGATAAACCGGTGCCAGTGGACGAGTGAATCCCGCCAGGGTTACAATGCGCCGCGCACGGCAGCCGATGGGACGCCACCCCGCCGGGCCGGCAGACGGGAAACTCTCCGGGAAGGAAGGGCTTCCATGTCGAACGAATCGTTTCACAAACGCTGCCGATTATGCCATCGCGGTACGCCAGCATCACGGGGTGGGGGCACTATGCACCGCCGACCGTCGTCACCAACGACGACCTCGCGCAGAAGATGGACACGAGCGACGAGTGGATCCGCTCGCGCTCGGGCATTCGCGAGCGGCGGTTTGCCGGCGAGGACGAGACGACGGCCACCATGTCCGTCGCCTCCGGACGCGAGGCGCTGGAGCGCGCCGGCGTTGAGCCTCGGGAGCTGGATCTGATCCTCGTCGCCACGTCATCGCCCGATTATCTCACGCCGCCGGTGTCCAGCCAGGTGCAGGCGATGTTAGGGGCTGAGGGCGTCGGGGCGATGCAGATCACGGTGGGCTGTACGGGCTTCGTGTACGCGCTCGTCACAGCCCAACAGTTCATCCAGGCGGGGACGTGCGACACGATTCTCGTCGTGGGCACCGAGCTCATCAGCCGCTGGCTGAGTTACGACAACCGGAGCACGGCCGTCCTCTTCGGCGACGGCTCCGGCGCCGTCGTCGTGCAGGCGACCGACGAGCCCTGCGGCGTCGTGGGCCACGTGCTCGGCTCGGACGGGGCGGGCGCCGAGCACATCATCGTGCCGGCGGGCGGCGTCGCCCAGCCGGCCACGCACGAAGCCATTGACGACGACCTGATCAACGTGAAGATGAACGGGCGCGAGGTCTTCAAATTCGCCACCCGCATCATGGGGCAAGCGCTCGACGAGGCGCTCGACGAGGCAGGCATGGGCGTTGATGACATCGACCTCTTTGTGCCACACCAAGCGAACCGCCGCATCATCGAATACGCCGCCAAAGAAGCCGGTCTGCCGATGGAGAAGGTGGCCGTCAACGTGGATCGTTATGGCAACACCTCGGCGGCCAGCGTTCCGCTTGCCCTGGCCGAGGCGTTCGATGACGGGCGCGTACAGCCTGGAGACACCCTTGCGCTGGTGGCGTTTGGTGCCGGGCTCACGTGGGCGTCAGCCATCGTGGAGCTGGCGGCCGATTTGCCGGCGCTCGGTGAGCGCACTACGCCCCCGCAAGACGAAGCAACCCCCCTGCCTTAGCGATCCGATTCCAGGGCCGAGACTCCTTCTCGGGCCACCTCGTCCATCGCTTCCACCCGCCGCTGCCGGTCGCGCCGCATGACGACGAGTCCGCCGATGATGAGCGCGCCGCCTATGAGTTGCGCCCAGGCGACCGGCTCGTTCAGAAAGAGCGCACCGCCAATGAGGGCGATAAACGGGACGAGGTTGTTGTACACGGCCGTGTTGGAGGCGCCCACGTTTTTGACGGCCGTGTTCCAGATCGCGAACGCGAGCCCAGTCGACAGGCCGCCGGAAAAGATGATGGCGCCCCACACCCAGACGCCGACCTCCGGCCACGCCACAGTGTCGAGGTACGGCACGCCCACCCCAATCAGGAAGGGGAGGGCCACGACGATGCCGAAAAACGCCGCGCCCGTCGGGGAGATGGCGTGTACCACCGTTTTACTCAGCGCCGTGTACGCGCCCCACAGGACCGAGGCGAGCAGCATCAGCAGGTTGCCCCCGAACGATCCCCGCAGCGCCGCGCTCTCTGCTCCGGCAACGACGACGAGACCTGTGCCGACGAGAGAGATAAGGAGTCCTGCCCACGCGAGGTAGCCCAGCCGCTCGTAGCCCGCCAGCCGGCTGATTGCTGCGGTCCACAGGGGGGATGCGGCCATGATCAGCGCCGCACTGCCGGCCGTCGTTAGGTTGACCCCCACAATGAAACAGACCTGATAGATTACATATCCGAGCAGTGCCAGCAGCACAATCTCGCGGAGGTGGGTCCGGAGGGGGGCAAAGAAGCCGGTCGACCACGTGTCCGGCCGCGTAGCGTAGATGCCCCCGAGTACAACCGCCGAAACGGCAAACCGGAAGATGTTGATCACGTGCGGATGCATCACGGCCAGCGCCGCCTTGAGCACGGGGAAGTTGACGCCCCACACCAGCACGACGAACAGCAGGGCGAGGTCACTCCGGGAGGCTGGAGAGGAGGATCTGGACATGGAGCGGGGATGGTGCCGGCAAACAGGTAGAGGGCCAACCTACCCATTCTGGAGCATTGTTGTGTCCGCATCCAGATATAAATTGCAATAATCCACGCGCGCTGGTTCATTGGGCGTGCAGGACGGAGATTAGAAGTCGAATCAGCAACATCGACCCGCTTGATGGCAGAGGACGACATTCAGAAATTGTACTACTCGATTGGCGAAGTGAGCGATCTGCTCGACCTGGAGCCGCACGTGCTTCGTTACTGGGAGTCGGAGTTCGCGGTGCTTCATCCGCGGAAAAACCGGGCCGGACGACGGGTGTACACCGAGGACGATATTGCCGTGGTGCGTCGGATCCAGCACCTGCTCAAGGAGGAGAAATACACCATTGCCGGTGCCCAGCAGGTCTTCGAGCGAGAGGGCAGCCGGCCCATCAGCAAGCAGGCGTTTCGCGAGAACCTGGCCGAGATCCGTGCGCTGTTGACGGACCTTTTGGGCAAGCTGTAACCGGCCCTGCGGACCTCCTTCTGGATGGAGGCTCCAATGGGTCCGGCAGCATCCATGCATTTGAGATAGAACCCGATCACTGGACCCCTTGAGGAGCCCTATGCCGCTGCCCAGTACATGGAGGTTTTTTCTTCTCGCTGCATTTCTCACGGCCTGGGTGCCTCAGGCGGTGCCCGCATGGGCCTCCTCCGCGGACGCCGATTCCCTGCAGGCCCGCAACATCGTGTTCATCATGGGGGACGACCACGCGACCGGGGTGTACGGGGCGTACGGCAACGACCTCATCCGGACGCCCAATCTGGACCGCCTGGCCGCGCAGGGAATGCGCTTCGATCGCGCGTATGTGAACTCCCCGGTGTGCACGCCGTCGCGCCAATCAATCATCACGGGCAAACTGCCGCACGCGACGGGCGTCACGTTGCTGCGGACCCCTCTTGCGGAGGAGCAGGTGACCATCGCCGATCACTTGAAGCAGTATGGCTACCGCACCGGCGCGATCGGCAAGATGCACTTTAACAGCGGTCTGCATCACGGTTTCGACGTCCGCATCGACCGCCAGGACCACCGGGCCTACCTGGAGCGGCATTCGTCGCAGGCGCCGCCCGACGGCATGGCCACCCGCCCGCCGTGGCGGCCGTTTCGTGACCCCGCGCGTGTCTGGCTCAATGCGGACGTGCGCCCGTCGTCGCGCTACGAGGAGGTGAGCCTGGGCACCTACCTCGCCGATCAGGCGCGGTCCTTCCTACGTGACAACGGCGACGACCCCTTCTGCCTCTGGGTCAGCTTCTACGAGCCGCACTCGCCGTTCAACTTCCCCATCGAGTACGCCGGGCGGTACTCGCCCGAAGACATGCCGCTGCCGCCCGTAGGGCCGGAAGACAAGCGCTGGATCCCGGCGGAGTTCAAGGATCTTTCGGAGGCGGACATGCGCGGGATCGTCGCGTCCTACTACACCTCCGTGGAGTACATGGATGCCAACGTGGGGCGCGTCCTCGACACGCTGGACCGGCTCGGGCTGGACGAGAACACGCTCGTGGTGTACGTCGGCGACCACGGGTATCTCTTGGGGCACCACGGGCGCTTCGAGAAGCACATGATGTGGGAGGAGGCCGTGCGCGCGCCGCTTGTCATGAAGGCGCCCGGCCTTGCGCCCGGCACGAGCGATGCGCTCGTGGAGTTCGTCGATCTCGTGCCCACCATCCTCGACGTCCTGAATGTGCCCCCGTTGCCTGGCGTGCAGGGGCGTAGCCTGGAGCCGCTCCTGAATGGCACAACCACGGAGCATCGGACCTCCGTCTTCAGCGAGTTTTTGGCCGACAACAAGGCCATGATTCGAACGGAGCGGTGGAAGTACATCTTCACGACGGGCCAGCACGACCTCGCCCAAGGGTATGCCACCGGGTTTGGGCCGTCGGGCATCGACCATCGGCTGTACGACCTGTCGGCCGACCCGCACGAGATGAACGACCTGGCCGACGATTCGCAATACTCTGGGGTGGTCGCGGCCTTGCAACTCAAGATGCTGGAGCGGTTTCTCGACACCGACCCGCGGGCCGATGCGCTTCCGGAGCAGCTGTCGCTCGAACAGGCGCTCGTGTGGTTTTGCGAGCCTCCCGAGCGCGCGATGCGGGATTGACCGGCAGGCCCTTCCCACACGGGCCTCAGCGCTCGACCGTCAGGGGGGGGCCGCCAGCGTGCGGGCCGTTTTGTGATCGGTGATGAGCACGTCGACGAGGCGCCCACGGAGTGCGCCCTGAATCGCTTCGACCTTCGGCGGGCCACCGGCTACGCCCACGACACGATCTGCGCTGCTGAGTTGCTCCAGCGTGATCCCGATGAGCCGGTCGTCGAGCGGCGTGCGCACCGCGTGTCCATCAGCATCGAAGAAGCGGAGCGCAATGTCGCCGACAGCGCCTAAATCGACCAGCGTGTCGTAGATTTGCCCCGTCACGGCGGCGTCTTCATCGAAGATCGGGTTCGTATCCAGCGCGCCAATGCCCACATAGGCCGTGTTGATCGTGGGAAACAGCTCCAGGGCGGCTTGCGCATGCCGATCGGCGAGGAGCACGTCGCGCGCGGCTACGCTGTCCATAATCCCCGGAGTGGGAAGCCCTGTGAGACGCCCACCGAGCTGCTGGGCCAGGCGCCGCGACAGGTCCGCCGCATGGGCCTCGGCCTCGGGCGGCCCGACGCCGCCCAGGGTCTGTACCACGTGCACGCCGGTCGTGGAAACGGGCGGGAGCGCCTCCATCATGGCTTGAAGCGTGGTGCCCCAAGTGATGCCTAGCACGTCGCCGTCCTCCACCGTGCGGCGCAGGTACTGAGCGGCCGCCGCGCCAATCTGCTGCTTGAGAAACGACAGGTCGCCGCGGGTCGGCGGAACGTCAGCGCCTGTGATGACCACTTCCTCCAGCGCGTACTGGCGCTCGAGTTCGCTCTCCAGTTCGATGAAGCTGCCGCTCGGGGGCGAGACCGAGATTTGCACAATCCCCCGGTCGCGGGCCTCCTGAAGCAGCCGCGAAACCTTGGGGCGCGAGAGATGCAAGCGGTCGGCGATCTGCCGCTGCTTGAGGCCCTGGAGGTAATAGAGCGCGCTGACTTTGCTCATCAGGCGCAAATCAGTTTCCTTCGCGGAGTGAGACATACTGGGCCAAAAGGGGGGAGACCACGCGGAGGATAAGTCCACGCAAGGGGCGATCAGATGTTCAGCCGAACGCGTTTGTGCGCATCCGGTGGGGCAGGCCGCCGTAGCGCTGAAGCGGCCTGCGGGTCAGGGTCCGAGGCACTTGATGCACGCATTCCACCTCTCTTAACCATACCTTGACATTCGAAGGTTCGGACCCTATCATCCCGAAACAAATTACACGACCGAACAAACGTGCAGAGCTGCGCCTACCGCGTCCGGTTCTGTGACTCGGCAGCGTGGGAGACGGCAGTCACCGCCGGTTTCGGTCCTCCGTGATTCGTTGAATCAAGTGCCATCGACGATGGAACGCGTTGCGTTTACCATGAAGCTCAAACCCGGGTATGAGGAAGAGTACAAGCGGCGGCACGATGCCATTTGGCCGGAGCTGGAAGCCGTCCTTTCCGAGGCCGGGATCTCCGACTATTCGATATTTCTGGACGAGGAGACCTTGACGCTGTTCGCCGTGCAGAAGCGAACGGATGCGTATCGGGAGGAAGCCATCACCTCGCATCCCGTGGTCCGCAAGTGGTGGGATTACATGCAGGACATCATGGAGACCCACCCGGATCACGAGCCGGTCACCACGCCCCTCAAAGAGGTCTTCCATCTTGCGTGATGAGGGGCGGCTCGACTGAGAACCCATTTCGCCCATGAACAGGATGATGCGACGCGCCGGAATCCTATTGCTGGTGGCCGTGCTCTGCACGATGGGCGGATGCGCGGAGCCGGGCCCGCCCGCGTTGTCCTGGCCCGAGGTGGAAGCGACGCACAAGCCGTGGACGCGCTGGTGGTGGATGGGCAATGCCGTCGAGGAGGAGACGCTGAGCCAGCTGCTGGCGGCATACGACGAGGCCGGAATCGGCGGCGTCGAGATCACCCCGATCTATGGCGTCCGGGGGTATGAGGATCAGTTTGTAGATTATCTTTCGCCGGAGTGGATGGCCCTGTTGGACCATACAGTGGGTGCGGCGCAGGCGCGCGGCATGGGCGTAGACATGGCCAACGGGACCGGGTGGCCGTTTGGCGGACCGCACATCGCGCTGGAGGATGCGGCGCGCCGCGTGATCGTGCGCACCTATCCGCTGGCGGCAGGCGCACAGTTGTCGGAGCCGTTATCGGTGACCGACGAAAACGTGGATGCGACGGCGCCGCTGCAGGCCGTCATGGCGTACGCCGCTGATGGCGAAATCCGCGACCTGACGGCGCGCGTCGATGCCGCGGGACGTTTGGATTGGTCGGCGCCTGCGGGCGCATGGACGGTCTATGCCGTGTTCGGCGGATGGAATGGAAAGCGCGTCGAGCGGGCTGCCCCGGGTGGGGAAGGATACGTGCTCGATCACTTCACTGAGTCGGCCCTGCAGGAACATCTCGGCCGCTTCGACCGCACGTTCGCGGCACACGGTCGGCCGGCGGTGCGCGCGTACTTTAACGATTCGTACGAGATCGCCGGGGCCAACTGGACGCTGGATTTCTTCGACGCCTTCGAGCGCCAGCAGGGCTACGACCTGCGCCGCCACCTGCCGGCCCTCACCGGAGCGGCCGCCGATGAGAAGGCCGCGCGCATCCAAGCCGACTATCGCGAGACCCTCGACGCGCTGCTGCTGGAGGAGTTCACGCGCCCCTGGGTGCAATGGACCCACGAGCAGGACGGGCTCGCTCGCAATCAGGCGCATGGCTCGCCCGCGAACCTGCTTGACCTCTACGCCGCCGTCGACATCCCCGAGACGGAGACGTTCCATCCCAGCGGATTTGACATCCCCGGCCTGCGCACGGACTCGGTGTTCATCGAGCGGCGGGTGTACGGCGCCCAGCCGGATCCTCTTCTGTTCAAGTTTGCCTCGTCGGCTGCTCATCTGACCGGCCACCCCCTGGTAGCGTCCGAGACGGCGAC